>JAFQIQ010000187.1 GCA_017397445.1 Lachnospira sp. | reverse complement strand
CCTGAGTAAATCCAAACATACCTGCTATTATGTTACCTGGGAACATCTGCATCTTATTATTATAAATAGTCACTGCGTCATTATAAAACTGTCTTGAGTACGCAATCTTGTCTTCTGTCTCCGATAACTCATCCTGCAATCTTAAAAAGTTCACATCCGCCTTCAATTGCGGATAATTCTCTGCCGCCATAAACAACGCATTTAATCCTGCAGTTAACTGTTTATTCATAGCAATCTTCTCTGCACTTGAGCCTGCATTCAAATATCCGCTTCGGCTGGCAGTAACATTTTCCAACAGTTCCTTTTCGTGAGCCGCAAATCCTTTAACTGTATCTACCAAATTCGGTATCAGATCAAACCTTCTTTGCAACTGTGTGTCAATCTGCGCAAAAGAATTCTTAACTGCATTTCTCATACGCACCAGACTATTATATGTAACAATTACGAAACCCACAACAATTACAAGAATAGCCACAATAATGATACCAACAATCCATCCTTCCATAAACATCCTCCATATAAAATTATAATGGAATTATAACACCTGCATAATATTTACGCAATCTTTGTCAAAATATATTATTTTACAAATGTGTCCTTCATCTGCAAATTCCCAAAATCAATATTCAGTGCTTCTTCCAGCTCTTTTTTCGAAAATGTCCTGTATATGGTTTTAGATATGTATTTTTCAGCTGTCTTTATGATATATCCATAATCCGGAATATCATCAGGAAAGTATATTCCGCCTTTTTCCTTATTTCTTATCATCCAGCAGACTGCTGCCAGCGCAGACATCGCAACCGGCGTAATAGTAGGTGTCTGCCAGTAAGAATCCTTTTTATTCTTATATAAATACGAGGCTTCAATCCTGTTTCCAACCCACACCGGCTCAAAATTATCACCTATAAGCAGCACTCCCACATACTCCGTTCCTGCTGCCAACTGCTCCTGATATACAATTTCAAAATTCTGCGGATACACATAACCTCTGACAATAGTCTTACCATTATCATTTTCACAGTCTAACGGTTTGGTCATGTCCGGTTCAGGATATTCATTAACTTTAGCACTTTTAAAATACTCAGTTGCATAAACGCAGGGCGAATACAAAAACACCACGGTAGGTCTGTAAACAACAGTCTCATCTTCCTTAACTTCCAGACTCTTCGCTATAGAAACAGTTTCTTCATGCGGAACCAAAAAACCGTCAAACACACCTCCTGGATAGTAAGTACGGCATTTTTTATCAGCTGCAATCTTCTTAAATTCCAAGAACCCCTTCTCATAATTCACAAAATTGCACTCATCTTCATAATCCACTTTCTCATGAGTTCCAATATTCATAGTAGCCTCACTAAGCATTTCAAACCAGAAAGAATCTGTGCACCATGTACTGAAAAGTTTGTCAGCACTATACTCACTCCTGACCTCCTGCAAATCAATATCATTTACATGAATCATCCTTATCCCAAGACTTCTCGCCACTTCATTAAACCGGCCTGCCTTAACAAGCGCTTTCAACTTCTTATCTTTTTTAAATTGTGAATGAACAATATATTCCATAGCCGCTTTGACAAAATGTGAGACCAGTCCGGGATTATTACCATGATGCACCACTATTGGATACTTGTTGACCGCTCCATCCTGACTGCATTTCATCTTCAAAGCATTTTTTAATTCATTCTCTGTAAATATACTGTACCAATTATCCGGCCAGTCTGCCTCCCCCGTATTGATATACATAATATTATTGTGGGCACACCAGTCGCAGATATCCCTTGTTCCCACAGTGTCCGCGAAATCCACCAGCAAATCACCGGATTTCAAAAAGTGACCAAACACGTCTCTATAATTATCTTTAGTTACATCAGCCACCACAAAATTAGATACAACGCCACCCAGATTAACATATGCCTGAAATTCGGCTGCATCTTTAGTTATTACAAAATAGCTGTTTTCATCATATTTTATCTCTTTAGATAATTTTTCATAAAAACTTTTTCCTACTGCACCAAATCCAAACTGAACAATTCTGCCCTCAAACCTTATCAAATTCTTTACCTCTTCAATCTTTGTCTTTACAAAACAATTTGCGAATAGTAATCTTCTTCGGTACTTCATATCCGTCAGTCAAAAAAATCTCTATATTCTTTTTCTGATAAACATATAAAATTTTCTTCAAATCCTTTGAAAATTCTTCGCTAACAACCACAACCCTGTGAACTCCATTATCCAGCATATATTCTGCCGACGGCATATCCTGCGGATATACGTCCCAGCTGTTATCAAATATAGAAGCATCCATCTTATATCTGTGCAATCGATTGCTGTCTAACAAAAATGCCGGCATAGCATCATCGTCTAAATTTATGCTTTTAAGCTCCCCGGCTCCCAACAATAATGCAACTCCTACTGACTGATTATCAACAGTCGCTCTGGCTCCCTGCTGCTCAATCGTTCCATTATATATTGGTATGGGTCTGTAGCCCAACTTTGCCAAAACAATTCCTGCTGCAACACTTTGCTCTCCCGGCAAATCAACTATAATTGCCGCATCTTCATAAGTTGCCTCCAAAAAAACGCCCCGATTCGCTGCCACACTCGATAGAGTGTACCCTTTAGAATATTCATTTATAGCAACAAACGGTACCGGACGAACCCAGTCCACCCACTTTTTTCCAGCCGGTGCCCATATCTTATATGCTTCCTTACCTGCCATGTTACTCCTCTTCTCCTTCGATTAAAACCGGTATATCAGCCGCATTAGAATCAATTCGTGGCGACCTGCTTATTCTGGCATAATAACCGGCATGCACTCCATCTACTGCATAAGAACCCAGACAAACGTGAAACTTCTCCCCATCCGTTCCTACCAAAGGCTTACTTATAAACTTTTTCTGGGCCAGATACTTTTTAGGGTGCCTTTTAACTTCAGACATTATTTGCTTGTACTCATCCTCTTTGCATGCCTCTTTTATGGATATTTTTTCGCCGACTCTTCCGTATGCCGGCTTATATATATATCCTTCTTTTCCCTTTGCATCCTTAACTTCTAATGTCTCCGGAAGCAGCTCTCTCCATGTGGACATATTAATTCCATTTTTCTCAAGAACATCCCACACAAGCGGAAATCGCTTTGTCTGAGCATATATCGCAATAGGATGATTACATGAAACAGTATTGGTATCAAAATATCCCTGCCATTTCTTAGGTTTAATATCAACAAGCCACTCCAGTGGTGTGAATCTTATTATTGCATTAACCTCGCCTTCATTATCATCAAGAATGCAAAATGCCTTGTTATCCTTAAATCGCAAATGATCCGCAGCTCCATAAATAATTCTGAATCCTTCCTGCTTCAACCTGTCCCCTAAGAATTGCATAACCTGCCTGTCATCACTGTACGATGTACAATGCACCAACATAATTCTGCCGCTTTTTATCACTTTCTTTTTAATCGCATTAACTAAAATATCTCCAAAACACCGATACCAGTACTTACTTTCACCTAACAACGCCTTTGCTTCCTTTGGCATCAGGGACCCCTCTGCAAAACCACCCGGCACGTCACTGTTAACCTCGCTCACAGCCCATTTCCCTTCCACCGTAGGATGAAAATCGTACCTCATAAGCCTGATATGCTTATCCGAATCATAATTGTTCATTCGCTTTAACTCATTGCTTACTTTTTTGGTTAATGCCAGAGGAATCGCTAATTTAGGATTCTTATTCAAAAAAACTTCCGCCTCTTGAGTTTCCTTATCTAAATGTTCCGTCAGTCTTTCTAACTCCTTATGTTCTTCCTTTGTAATCACTAACGCATATTTTGCAATTGTATTATTGTCCAAAAACTGAGGATCCCACTTATAGCAGTCAAACATAAGCGTAATTCTGTATTCATCGTACTTATCTTCAGGAATAGGGATTAATTTCATAAACAGCTCCTTTGGTTGCTAAACTGTAATGCATTTATTATAACACAAAAGGCACAAAAAAGCACTTTCAGCTTTTACAGCCAAAAGTGCTATTTCAATATATTATGCTGCTCCCAACTCTACATCCATTCCTGCAAGCTTCTTCGCGAGCTTTACAGCATCCTTAATATCCACCACATTGTCAGCATTAACATCTGCTGCTTCTGCATCAATAACTACATTCATTCCTGCAATATGTTGCTTCATAATTACTGCATCTGCAATACCGATACTGCCATCTCTGTTACAGTCACCATACTGGAACGCCGGCACTACCGGAGTCATAGGGGTTATCTGTATTATTTCGACAGTTCCCTCATTAGGATCAGTCTTAATCTCCGCATATATAACATCCATTTCCGTTGACTCCGCAAGTCCGTAAATATAACCATTACCTCTTTGATATACATAATGTACGGTTTCAGTTCCTGTTCTTACGTCATATGCATACACTTTATTCGAGCTGTTATAATACAGAATATTATTATTCATTGCAAGATAACTTTGTCCTGAATAATACGAAGAAGTACTTCCCCATACATACCACTTATCTGCAGCACTGGATGAAACAAGCGTCTCTGTATCATCAACTCTTTTATACAGATTGCCCTTCTTCATATAGTAACAGGTATTCGCATCCGTATAAATAATAGCACTTGTTATGCCACTCCAAAAATACGAATCATACTTTGTAGATGTACTGGTCTCTGACACTACCCAATCATGATGTGTTTTCGTACTCGCATTAACAATCCCCGTATCACTCCGTAAAAAATTATTATGCCCTACATACCCAAGTCTTGGAGACTTTGAACTATACGGATCATCCCAAGTTGCATCCACATGATACCATTCACCGTCAATCTTTACCAGATTCCATGCATGATTCATAGCATCACTCAATACATACTTATTCTCTATACCTACTCTGTTCAAAAGATCTGCATAAGCCAGCGTATAGCCCTGACAAACCGCAACACCTTCCACAAGCACGTTATAAGCATCATAATTAGAATATGTTCCGTCATACTCACAATGAGTCACTATATAATCATGCAGAGCCAAAGCCTTCTCGTAATCACTTAATCCGGAAGGAATCGTTTTAAGAATTGCTTGTACCTTCGCCTCGTATTCTATAACATCAGCCTCTGTATATGCGGTATTATATACAGGTGTTATGGAATATATCTTGCTTCCTGAATAACTATACCCATATCCATTCTGCACATAAAACAAATGTGGATTCTGTTGAAGAATCCCTCTGTAAAAATCTTTCGCTTCACTTACAGATATTCCGTAAGTCAACAGATTAATTGTAGTCTCCCAATTCTTAAATGCTGTTAATATAGCCTCTGTAGCTCCTTCATAGTCCGCCGTTCCGCTACATACATCCGGTACCTCAGACATCAATTCGTCAGGCTCGACATACACTACGTTATTTTGTTCCCCGTAAACTGCTTTCTCCTGTGCAACGACAGTAAACGCTCCCATGTTAACACTCGTAAATACAAGTATTAATGCTAATAATAGCGATAATCCTTTCTTCATAAATACCTCCATTCCCAGCGATTACATCACCTTATAACCAACTGTTTTACGCCCTTAATCATCTGAAGTTATTATAACATTTTTTGCAAAATGTTGCAAATAAAAATCAAGAGTTCCTGCTTTTTCAACAGAAACTCTTGATACCTAAATATTATTAATCCTCAATAAGTCTTAAACCTGCCGTATCACTTACCGGAAGTGAGAAGCAGATGGCCTTTGCCTTTGAATTAAGACCTGCTTTTTCCATAATCGCTTTCATTATATCATTCTTCTGAGCAGACTTAGAAACGATATAAACAATTTCCTTCTCTGCCGCAAGGGTAACTCCCATGAACTTCTCAGCAACTTCTGCACCTGTACCTTTTGCGTGAATAATAGTTCCACCATATGCACCGGCTCCTCTTGCTGCATCCATAATAACGTCAGTATAACCCTGCTGTGCAATTACAACAATAAGTTCGTAATCTGTATTTTTCATGGTTGATTCCTCCTGTTTCTGATAATCTGATTTTTCTATAAGAAACTCCAACGCCTTACGACCGCCAACACTGCTTAATGGAATAGTAAATGCAATTCCACCGCCCGGCGCGTCAATCTTAAGCTTTTTCTGTAATTGCTTCTTTACAGCCCCCCAGGTTTCTTCCTCTACAACAGACATTGCAACAGCCTTTTCCACTGAATCAAGTCCCAGATAATCCATAACCTCATTAGTTGCAGTACCGCACCCGAGTGTTATGTACATAACATGCAAGTCATTCTCGCGATAAAGCGATAAATATTTCTCAACAATTTTTCTATCCACAATCGTGGTCATTAAATACACATTTCCCATACTAACCTCATTCCCGGACAATTACAACTCAATAATTTCCATATCTTCTGGCGTAAGGATAAACTCCGGAACCACCTGAGCAACATCCTTCTTAAGCTTACTTTCTTTGATACGGAATATGAGTCCCATTGTCTGAATAGTAATCAACGGAGTCATCGCAACCATTGATACAATACCGAAGGCATCTGTAATAATATTGCCCCCAAGCGCTTCACAGGCTCCCATTGCAAATGGAAGAAGGAAGGTTGCAGTCATAGGGCCTGATGCAACTCCACCGGAGTCAAATGCTATGGCAGTAAATAACTTTGGCACAAAAAATGTAAGAACTAACGCTATGAAATATCCCGGTACAACAAAGTACAAAATAGATATACCTGTCAAAACTCGAATCATCGCAAGTCCAACTGACGCTGCCACACCTAAAGAAAGGGATAACCCCATAGCCTTAGATGAAATAGCTCCGGAAGTAATCTCCTCAACCTGCTTTGTAAGCACATAAACAGCCGGCTCTGCTTTAACAATAAAGTAACCAATCAGCATACCAAGCGGAACAATAATCCATGCATACGGAAGCTTGGCAATTGTCTGCCCCAGGTAATTACCCGCAGGCATAAAACCTACATTAACTCCCGTAAGGAAAAGCACCAGACCAAGATACGTCTCCACCAAACCTACACTAATCTTAATCAATGTATGCTTGTTAATATCTCTGGAAACCAATTCAAATATTCCAAAGAAGAAAACAATTGGAAATACCGAAACAGCCATTTCCTTTATGTAATGCGGAAACTCCACCGCAAACAATTTTCCAATATCAACGGTGTTATCTATTATTGGAACAGCTTCCGACACTGCCTCTGTTGACTCAGGTGTAAATATCATACCCAATATCAGAACCGCTAAAATAGGTCCAATAGAACAAAGTGCAACAAGACCAAACGAATCGTCCTGTGCATGTCTGTCGCTTCGAATAGCAGCAATACCCACACCAAATGACATAATAAATGGCACTGTCATAGGTCCTGTGGTAACACCGCCTGAGTCAAATGCGATTGCTAAAAAGTCAGCCGGCACAAAAACTGCAAGCACAAAAATAATACCATAGAATGCCAACAACAGATATGAAAGCGGAATTCCAAAAAGCATACGAAGAATTGCAATAACAAGGAACACTCCCACACCTATGGCTACCGCAAGAATCAGCGTCATATTCGGAATTGAAGGAACCTGCTGTGCAAGCACCTGTAAATCCGGCTCGGATATAGTAATAACCATACCCATAACAAAACTTATAAGTACCATTATCAAAACATTTTTTGAACGTGTCATAATCGCGCCCACACGCTCACCAATCGGTGTCATAGAACTTTCCACGCCCACGTTAAAAAGCAGCATTCCCAATATAAGCAATACCGCACCAATGAGAAATGTCACAAGTATACTGGGCGGAATTGGCGTAATAGTAAAACATAACACCAATACAATCGCTAAGATTGGGAAAACTGCTTTTATTGTTTCTGTAAACTTTTCCTGAAATTTCGAGTGATTAATAAACAATCCACGCACTCCTTTCCTACAAATTATAATACGCTTTCGGATTATAACACAAAAAAGACTAAGAAACAGTTAATTTTTTTCATTTTGACTTACTGAGTGCACTTTAACTTTTTAAACACCCTATTATATGCTTCACTGCCCACCGCATATGGTGTCGGCCTAAAATCATTTCTGTCAGTTAACGTACTTATAGAACATGGTATTACTTTGAGTTCTCCCAACATAACCTTGCCCTCTGCATCCCTTAACACCTGCTGTTGTATAACTGCAGTGTCTTTATCGCTTGGGTTATGATTACCCCCGAAAGAAAAATTGCCAAGACTATAATATGTAATACCGCCATTATATTTCTCAATCGGTTGCAATATGTGCGGATGATGTCCCCACACAATATCAACTCCCGCATCAATTAACTGATGCGCAATACTGCTCTGGGTGCTATTCTGAACCTTCTCAAGTTCAATTCCCCAGTGAGCCGCTGCAACAATTACATCTGCGCCGGCATTTTTTAAAGCTGTTACATCCGCAACCATATCATTCTTATCAAGCGAAAAATACACTCCATAAACCCCAATCTTCAATCCGCTCTTTGTGGTATACAGCGTTGACGAATTAGTCTCAACATAAGCCACATTATTACTCTCCAAGGTCTGCTTAGTAGAAGTATATCCGGCCTGCCCGAAATCATATGTATGATTATTGGCAAGATTTGCAAACTCCACCGAGCTCCCCGTCATAATATTTACATAGCTGACCGGCCCCCTGAAAGTAAACTGCTTATTCTCAGGAGTACCTGACTCCGCAAGAACACTCTCCAGATTAATAAATGTGCAGTCATCTGCCACAAAAAACTTTCTTACATTCTGAAACGGATAATTATAATTATTCCCAATAACTTTGTTGAAACAATACTGGTACGACATCCATGATGGCATAGTTCCTAAGGTACAGTCTCCCGCAAATGTCAACACATAGCTCTCATAACCTTCCGGCACTGTAAAATCCGGCACCGCAACTTCCTGCTTTATCGATTCCGGCTCCGTGGCACTCGGTTTAGTCGGCTCTACTTTCACCGTTTCCGTTTCCTTTTCCGTATTTTCGGCTTTAGTTGATTCAGCTTCTATGGTTTCCGGCTCGGTCTTATCAGCTTTAGTTGATTCTGCATCAACCAACTCCCCTTGAGCCTCTACTGAACTGTGCGATTCTGTTGATATGTCCTGATTCCCTGTCTGTGTTGCACATGCACACACAACACAAGCAGTAATTAATATAAATAATATTGCTGTAATCTGATGTTTTTTCATGTAGTACCTCACCAATTATTATTCAACTTCCTCAAATCCACTCTTTTTTAACTCTTTAGCAGCCCTTTTTGCAAATGATTTGTTGGCTCCCCAGCTAATATTAAGCAGTCCGTCTCCACCGCCAAATCCTGCAATAATAACATCCTGACTGTCTGAATCCTCTGTAAGCACAATAGACAAACCTACATAACTGCTACAACGAAAATAAAACTCCTCAAAGCACAGCATAATCATATAGTCATTCAATCTTCGTTCATCGCACACCAGCTCCGAAACTAACGCCTCTTTTAACTCATCCGCAAGCACAGAAAGCTCCTTGCTTTTATTCACACAACGCATCTTAATAACATCTGCCATAATATTTTCCCTCCCAATTGCACTGCAAAAATTGTAATAATTATACTATACAACAAGTGTTTACAAAATGCAAACAAAGCATATTCTCTCTTTTTTACAAGCCAAGGATATGATATAATGCATTGTACAAATACACGAAGGAGATTTCGAATTATGAAAAATTGTATTGTTGCACAGTCAGGCGGCCCTACTGTTGCTATTAACGCAAGTCTTGCAGGAGTTATTTCCGGTGTTATGAACTCAAGTGAGTATGATATTGTATATGGCTCACTGAACGGAATTACAGGTATTCTTAACAACCGCACGCTAAACCTCTCTGAAATATTTGCAGAGGGCAAGCCTATGTTAGACCGATTAATAACTACACCTGCTATGTATCTGGGCTCATGCCGTTATAAACTTCCAACTGCTGATGCAGACCCGGCAGTTTACGAAAACATTTTCCGATTCTTTGAAGAGAAAGAAATCGCAGCATTTTTCTATATAGGCGGTAATGACTCTATGGATACTGTAGATAAACTTTCAGCGTATGCCGAACAAATCGGCAGTCCTGTAAGAATTATCGGTATTCCAAAGACAATTGACAATGACCTTTGCCTTACAGACCACACTCCGGGGTTCGGTTCTGCTGCCAAGTATGTGGCTTCAACTTTCTTAGAGATTGCACACGATACTTACATATACAAGATAAAGAGTGTCACAATTGTAGAAGTTATGGGACGTGATGCCGGATGGCTCACAGCAGCTTCAGCTTTAGCACGTAATGAATACAATGCTGCTCCGCATCTTATCTACCTTCCGGAATATGCATTTGACCTTACGCAGTTCCTGGCTGATGTAAAAGATTTACTTACAAAGCAGGATAATATAATCGTTGCAGTATCCGAAGGAATTCGTGATAAAGACGGTAAATATATAAGTGCATCCTCTACTGCAGTAGATACATTTGGCCACAGCCAGCTCTCAGGTGCAGGAAAGACACTTGAATATTTCTTAAAGGAAAAGTTAGACGTGAAGGTGCGTTCCGTTGAGTTAAATGTGTTGCAGCGCTGTGCAGCACACATCGCCTCTAAAACTGATTTGGAAGAGTCCTTCAAACTCGGAGAAACTGCCGTGGGACTTGCTGCTGCCGGACAAACATCAGTTATGCTGACTATGAACCGCACAAGCAATAACCCTTACACTATTGAATACAGTAGCTCTCCTGTTTGCGACATCGCCAACAAGGCGAAAGAAGTGCCTCGCTCATTCATTAATGAGCAGGGTAATGATGTCACAGAAGATATGATTGATTACTTAAGACCATTAATACAGGGTGAGCTTTGCATCTCTTATGAGAACGGATTGCCTTGCTATCTTCCAATAAAGCATCTACTCGGTTAACAATGTATAAAAGCAGTGTAGGCAAAATTTGCCCACACTGCTTTTGATTAATTATCAATACTTTCCACAATCTCCAAGGCCTGCTGCATATTTTTCTTTCCAAAGTATACATGCTCATCATTAATAACCATACAAGGCACACTCATAACCTTATATTTATTTCTTAAAGTATCATAATGGCTAATGTCATAAATCTCTGCAGTCATATTTTCTGTCACAGCAGCCATATGCTGAACAGCCACAACCAAATCCGGACACATAGAGCATGATAAAGTCACTAAAATCTTAATATTAACCTTTTTTTCTATTCCAAGAAGTCTCTTTCTAATATCAGCATCCATTGTCTGCCCCGGTCCCGCTGCATTATACAAGCTCAAAACAAATGAAGTAAATTCATGTCCTCCAAAAACTCCGTGAAAAGCAAGTCCTGTATATACATTATCCTTGTACAACTTTACGCAAGGCGCATATTCCTCTTCGCTATCCTGCACAATCTCTACAGATAACTTGTCTGTCATAGCAGCCAATGCTGTAACATATTTCTCAAGTTCCTTTGATACAGGTCGATTATCAAGATAGAGCTTCAATACTAATGAAGTCTCCATTCTCTCAAAAACAGTTTCTAACTGTGCACACATTTCCGGTGAAAATATCCCGTTACTCTTTGTATTTTGCACCTTTTTAACCTGTTCTTCATTCACTTTATTCTCTCGAATCACAGGGTCCTTTGTACGAATTCCGGTTCTGCTCTGCACCTTTGATACATATTTTTCGAGCTCCGTTGCTGCAAGTGCACCATCGCTTGTGGCCGTTACTACCTGCCGAAGGGGTTTAATACATATATCACCTGCAGCATACACCCCATCAACACTGGTTTTTTGAGATTTATCAGTGATAATATAACCCTGCTCGTTTAGTTTTGCAATATCTTTTACCAGCTCCGTTTCCGGCTCATATCCCACAAATACAAACACTCCGAAATCTTCCCCTGCTTTTGCGTTATACTCCGTAACCTCACCGGTGGTCCGATTCTTATAGCGAATATAATTGAGACCATCGTCTCCCTTTACTTCCTCCACTACAGTATTAGTTATTACACTAATTTTCTCATGATTTCTTGCCTGCTCCGCCACTGCTTCTGCACAGGAAAAATCCTCTCCTCGCATAATAATCGTAACATGACTTGCAAATTTAGTTAAAAATATACTTTCTTCTGCCGCAGCGAATCCTCCTCCTACAACAAATATTTCTTTTCCCGTAAAGAATTCACCATCACAGGTGGCACAATAAGCAACTCCGCGTCCTCTGTGTTCTGCTTCGCCCTTAAATCCTACCATTCTGGGATGTGCTCCTGTTGCCATCAAAACACCAAGACATTGAAAATCCCCTCTGCTTGTATGCACAATCTTAATATCCTCACTCAAATCAAGTCCTGTAGCCTCAGCTATGAGGAAATCTGCACCAAAATATTCCGCCTGCTTATACATGGTGTCAGTCAATTGCTTTCCACTACATTTTCCAACTCCCGGATAATTTACCACTTCATGAGTTATGGTTATTTGACCACCAAACTGTTCTTTCTCAAGCACCAGCACGCAATACTTTGCACGAGTAAGATATATAGCCGCTGAGAGCCCTGCAGGACCGCCACCTATTATAACTACATCATAAAGATTCTCTGTATCCACCATTACAACTGTCCCACCCAATCAAGACTAGGCTTTAATGTTTCAGCTCCCGGTTTCCAGTTAGCAGGACACACCTGGTCACCATGTGCATGCACAAACTGGCACGCCTGTACCTTTCTAAGCAGTTCCTCTGCATTTCTTCCCACATTTCCCGCTGTAACTTCGTAACCTACAATCTTACCTTCCGGATTAATAATAAAAGTACCTCTCTCTGCCAATCCATCAGATTCAATAATCACCTCAAAATCTCTTGCGATGCTGTGAGTCGGATCTGCAAGCATCGGATAATTAATCTTGCGAATACGCTCTGATGCATCATGCCATGCCTTATGCACAAAATGTGTGTCAGTAGATACGGAATATATTTCACATCCAATCTCTCTAAATTTTTCATACTTTTCAGCCAAATCCTCTAATTCCGTAGGACACACAAATGTAAAATCTGCAGGATAGAAAAAGAACACATTCCACTTGCCTAAAATATCATCCTTAGATATCATCTTAAAATCATCATTGTGAAATGCATAAGCCTTAAAATCTGCAATTTCTTTGTTAATCATTGACATAGTAATTACTCCTTTTATTTATTTGAGAACTTCTCAACATTTATTCTGTCCCAAATATCCTTAAATACACATATTATAGTTTAAAAAGGAAATACTATCTTTGACTAAATTATAAAAAAAGAAAGAGGTATATATATGCAATATTCCAAAGAAACTAATTATATGAAAAACTTTCTTCCCTATGCCATTGCTGCCTTTCTTATCGGTATCGTTGGCGGTCTTTCCACTGTACTGGGTCCCGCTTTTATGCAGGATATGAATCTTGATTATAATAATACTACCTGGACAGCACTGGCACAGGCTATATCAACCGCTGCATGTGCACCCATTCTCGGCAAATTAAGCGATATATATGGAAGAAGAAATACATTATTGTTTGGCATTATTATCTATACGTCCGGTTCCATATTAAGTGCCTTATCAACATCTCTTCCATTTTTGCTTGTTGCAAGATTCGTAGTAGGTATAGGCTCTGCCGCCGTAACACCAACGGTTATATCATATATTATTACTGAATTTCCACCTCAAATGATTGCAAAAGGATTTTCTCTTTACATGCTTATATCAAGTGCAGCAGTAATCTTCGGCCCCACACTTGGCGGGCTTATTATAGAATTATCCGGATGGCGTGCGCTTATGTGGATTTCTTCTATAATTTGCGGAATCTTTTTCTTTCTGTGCCTTTTCACACTGCCAAAGGAGAGCTACAAGAAAAAAACTTTAAAAGACTTTGACCGTACCGGTGCATTTTTTGTTATCGCATTTTTCAGCCTTTTACTTTGTGTACCTTCCTTCGGACAAAATTTCGGCTGGACTTCAATACAATTTATCATTGCACTTTTCCTGGCACTCGTCACATTAGTATTACTTGTCTATGCTGAAAAAAATGCAAAGAATCCAATTCTCATAGGCAGCTTTATGTCCAGAAAAGCATTCATCCTTCCTGTAATAATTCTTTTTCTCACACAGGGATTAATGCAAGCGAATATGACCAACACTATAGTTTTTGTAAACTACACTCAGCCTACCAATACCGCCATCTCAGGATATGCTATCTCCATAATGTATATTGGTATGTCTCTGGGAGCGATTCTAATAGGACCACTGGCCGACCGATACGAACCAAAGTTCGTCCTTACAGGTTCATTGCTGCTGACTGCAGTAGGCTGCGCCACTATGTTAACATTTACAGAAGGAACTGCTTTTTTGCTGCTTGCTTCTTCTCTTGGAATTCTTGGATTTGGCCTCGGTGCAAATGCGACTATCTTTATGAAAATCGTGCTTTCGAATCTGCCGGAATCATCTGCGGGAGCCGGCACGGGCATCTACGGACTCTTTCGTGACATCTCAGCACCTTTTGGCGTAGCCGTATTCGTTCCTATGTTTACTAATGAAATTACCCGTTTGTCCACAAATACAAGTTACAATATGACCGCCGCAACCGCAGCCGTAAATTCCATACACCTGCTTGCAATCATAGAACTTGTCTGCGTTGGTCTTGGCATTCTAATTGTCCAGTTACTGCCAATAATTCGCAAGAAATAGTTTATATTATAAATTATAATTGTATATTTAAGAGCCAACAAACAGTCATCAGGGGCTCATTCAAACACTCATTGAGCCCCAATGACTAAAGGTAAGGGTAAGTAACAAATCACCTACACCTACCTTTATAATTACGGATATCCAATTATTATTCTTATATAAGTCAATAAGCATTTTCGTTCCAACTGCATTATTAATTCTCTTATGAAATCCCCTTCTCTTTTACACTGCTTCTGCTGTGCTATCTGAATTGCCTTTTCTTCGTCACCGGCTTTGCAAATTTTGCCATACATCTGCTCATCGGCCTTGGAATACTTCTGCCCAGTCTTGGCTTCATATACCCGTCCAAAATCCGAACAACAAGTCCAAGAATCTTGGATTGCAGGCATAAAACCAAAGTAGGCGTACATCCATATTTCAAAGCATGGATTGGACCAGCCCACTTGTATTCCTTTATCCTCTGCCTCTTTTATAATCTCATCAGTAGGCATTTCATCTTTTTTCTCTGCCCTTTCCAGCTTTCACTCTCTGCAGGTATCAACTAGCAGAAACCCTTTATTTCAAGCCATTTCGAGCATATCTCTCATTTCTATTTCTGTACTTTACTGAGCAGACAGACGGTCTCCACATGCGGAAGTATAAACTCCCGCTTTAACAGATAGCGTACAGTCGCATAGATACTGGCTTTACGCCTTTTTACATGTTAGCAATCTTACCGTTACATCTTGGCGTACAGACATTCGGAATGATTTAACAGCTAGCGCGTACGCTGATAAATTTTAGCACTTTAGGAAGACAAAATTGTTGTAAATGCTGATACTAGATTTGGCGATATACTAGTCCGCATATTAGTTTAAGTCAAAAATCGAAGTTATTTTTACACTCTTTTTAACAGCTTGAAGGTTGATTCATTTTGCCACTCTCCTATTTTATGCTCTCGATCAATTGATAATTGTAAGGATAAACGACTCCAATAAAATTCTTCATTGTCTTATCAAACGATATTAAACAAGGTGAATTATCCTCTAAAATACAACTAGGTGTGCTTCTAGGCTTTGCATCTAAACATCCCACAACGAACATATCAAAAATATCATTCTTTCTAAGCTTTTGAGAATTATTAAACCATGCTGTGAACATGACATTACTCAAGTATTGTGTTTGTTTTTTTGAATAAGCATGCTTTCCAAACATTGCCGCTATCGTTGTCTTTGCTTTATCCAAAAAAATTTTATCCTGAGCAAGTACATCTACAATACATTTCATCGTTCCATTGGTTCCATCTAACCCAGCATTAATAGAATCATTATATGTATTCTGAATCACTTCAATAAAGTCATTTTCTGATTTCTTATAAGCTACTGCACAAGCAATTATTTCATCAATCAAAATGCAGGATTCATTAAGTTTATTAATATAATAGTCTTTCAGTATCTTTTGCTCATTTCCATTTTGATATCCTTGTTCCAATTGCCCCACTAATTCAGCTTCTAATTGCTTGGCACAATCTCTGTATCCGTTGACACCAATAAAATTCAATACCCTATCTCTATCATCTTGAGATAATTTCGTTCCTCTAAGTTTGTACTCTGCATATAAATCTCTTGTAATCTCATGAAAAAGCAAAACAAACTTTGCTTCTATTTCTACCTTTTTCGCCAATAAATGTCTCGAGTAATTTTTCAACTCTTCTTTATTCATATTACTAAGCACCATCAACGTTAAAGGTTCATAGCAGTAATCAGGCATGTTATTGTATATTGGCAATCCCAGTTCTCGAATAAACTGCAATAGATCATATAACTTATCTACATCTTCTCTAAAGTGAGTAATTACCTCAATTAGAACAGAAGTCGGCAAACTCAATTCTTTTCCTAATAGGAAGCGCCTCAAAGCTTTCTCATCTACTGGTTTTGAATTAAATCCCAGTTTATCTCTTCCATAATATGAATATATTGCATTCGCATCCAGAAAAAAAATTCTACTCATTCATACTCTCCCTTCATTACATATTTATCTTAGGCATTCGAGTTGAACCTTTCGATTATCTCGTACGTTTTATTTATTACGTCACTCTTTAGTTTCAAATATAATTTCTTGTCCCCAATAATATAGAATTGTTCCTTAGCACGTGTTGCTGCTACGTTCATAATGTTAGGATTTTCTGTTCCCATTGCCCAGTTAGCCGCACCAGTACATTTATCATCAGCTCCCAGTACCAAAAACACAATAGGCGCCTCCTTACCTTGAAATGTATGTACTGTTCCCACATTTGTTGGCTTGCCATTCTCATCATAACGCGTAAACCCTATTTTTTTCAATTCACGCGATAATTGATAAGCAACATTTTTGAAAGGGGAAATCACATAAATAATGTCCTTCTTTTCTTTATCAACAATATCTGGATTTTGTATAACCATTTCCTGAATCTTTTCCCGAAGAAAATCGCCTTGTTCTACAACATACTTATCAGTTGCACGTCCGCTAATATCGAACCACTGAGCAATTCCATTTTGTTTTTCCCCTTGTACCATATTCCCACCATAGGATATTTCATTTGCGATATCAAACATAGGATATTTACACCTTCTATGTACCCATAAAGGTATTCCAATCCACTCTTCTTTGTTATCATCCTTATAAAATCCATATTGGCTTATTTCATCTACCAATGTTTGAGTAGATGCGTTTTCAGACAAGTACTTCTGAGATACTCCATAATGTTCTCCTAGCATATTGAGAACGCTAGAATCTAAAGTAAGTACCGGTTTAATCTGAGACGGATCCCCAACCACCATAACATGTCGGCTTCTAAAAATAGCACCCACACTAGCCTGCGGAAGCGCTTGTCCCGCTTCATCTACAAATAAATGACCTATAGTTTCTGGCTCCATATTGGCACACATTCTGGAAAAACTTGCAAATGTAGAACTAATAACCGGAATAACCATGTTAATCCAATTCCATGCCTCTGAAATCACCACTTTATGATTCAAATGTTCTTTTTGCTTACTCCATATGATATAAGCTGCTTTTATATTTTTTAAGTTTTCATATAAAAATTCTTTTCTTACTTTTAAAGCAGCAATGAATAATTTTGATTGAAGTCTCCTATATTCAATATCAAACCAAGGATTACTTAATTGTAGAGATTCATAATCCATTGAAAAATCTGGCCCTTTAACATCAACACTATTAATTTTTTGCCTTAGTTCTTCTGCTAGTTTTTCTAATTGAGCAATTTCAAATTTAGTTTTTACGCTCCAACCCTCAAACAACTTCTTATCTTGTGCAATTTCATTTTCCATATTTGTTATGTTGGTCTGCAATTTTTTAAGTTGCATCTCAACTTCCACAATCTTTTCCTTAGCAGATTGCTCATCCGATATTAATTCTTGTAATTCATCTGAATACTTTCTACATCGCTCCTTATATTCTTTTCTAACTTTTCCGAATGAAAAAATTCCTGGTTTCTGTAATTTTAATGCTTCAATACATTGTACCACGCTATCTTTCTTATCTCGTAAATTAATTAAACGTTCTTGATACTCTTGCTTCTCATTTTCACAAGTCATCATTCTAGCTTTCGTCAAATTAATATCTTCTAAATATTTCGCACTTTTTCTCTCTATTCCAATTTGTCTATCATTTTTCTCTTTGGCATAGATTTCTTGTTTAGTTGAAATCTGCTTTAATAATATGCTTAGTTTATTAATCTCATCCGCTATCGTTTGTCTTCTCTTCCTATAGGAGCATACTTCGTCATATTGTTTCATAAAATCACTATATATCTCATTATTAGATATATAATCATTATCTAAATAATGCACAACATGTTTTAACACTGTAACAATATAATCCATGTTTTCTTTTCTGCCGCCTTCAAGAGAAAATAACCCCCAAAATTTATCACATTCCTCTTTTTCTTCTCTTCTTAATACTTCACGGGAGGCACCATTTTCGTCTTTTATCCATTCTGCTATTGCCTTAGAATTCGCAATAGCTCCAAAATAATCTGCTTCAATTATCTCCGTTTTGAACTCTTCAGCTATTCCTGTTAGCAATGGCAACTCATTAACAATGTTCTGAACAGCACCATTATTGGAACTTGCAACTACGACTCCTTTTTCAGCTATTCTTGCCGGCAAGATGCCAATAGTCGCATTTTCCCAATATTTTGTTTGTTCTGAGCCCTTTATACACTTTTCTGGCAAAGAAGATATTTCATATGCTTGTTCTACTACAAATTCTGCATAAATATCTTTTAACAATGTTGTTTTTCCTGTTCCAGGTGGTCCATTCACGCTTCTAATTTGTTCATTATCATATCCAATTGACAAATTCACCGCTACCTGTTGCATAAGAGAAAGTGCATACTTTGGATTACTCGGAAATCTTGCAATCGGATAATTATTCGGTTGTAAAATACTATAAAATTCATCTGCACTAAATTTTTTTGACTGAATTCTACTTTCTAAATCAACACGCTTTTGGGTCTTTCCTAAAATATAATCATCCAAATTCTTTGTTCGAATTGTCTTAGCTTTTTCCAAATCTCCAACAAAAAATGAATGTAAATTTGATGCATCTGTTTCTAGATTTAATAATACCTTCATTCTACAGTTCTTAATTACGATATTATTTTTCTCTATAATAAATGCTACAACTTTGTTAAAATGTTCTCTATAATCAACATCCTCCGGACATTCGAATAATTCTTGAAAATTCTTTATGTATTCTTCTTCAAATGCAGAAAATTCCGCTTCCCTTGGTATTTTTTTATATTTTCTGATGTAATAACTTTCAGTTAGAAATGTCAATTCCGAATTTAATTTTAATTCCTTATCAAAATACAAGGCAAAAGAAAACTTATCCCCAACTGTTATCTCCTGTTCTGTTGCTGATAAATTATACTGCTTTCTCAAAAAATCAATAATTTCATTAAATGAAAAAATATCAAAATATACTACTATCCCACCTTTTTGATGCTTCTTCATTTTTTTCTTTTGTATTTCACCAATCAGCAATTCGTAATAGTTACTATCTTCAAGTTCACCAAATGTTATGATTGATTTATCCCTTAGATTTATATCTCCTTCAGATAAGTGCTCAACCATAATCCACGATTCCAATACATTCTCTTTTTTGCTCATTCTTTCTCCTTGTCATTATTAAAGTTTTTTATTTACACCTATCTTTATAGACTTTACACTATTTAATGAATAGCCTATAAGTTAGCCTTTAATTTCCCAATAACCTTTTGTATCTGAACCCATACGTTCAATAATACCTTTATCTTTTAAAGTCTTAATCCTGTCAGACACTGTCTTTCGACTTACTTTCAAATTTTGGGCCAAATCCGCATACGTATATCCTGGATCAATTCGGAGCAGCTCTATTACCTCTTTTTCTTTCTCAGTCACCTTCTCAGTCACCCTCTCAGTCACCTTCTCAGTCACCTTACCTGGTCCATTCACTACTCTATCTTCCGGTGCAGTAAATTTTACCATGATATCACCTGGATTTATTGTAAATTCAGGCATTGGCAAATCATCCGCCTTACAAGCTTCACATATTTTCTCAATACCTCTTCCCCAGCTTTCTATAAATCCAGCCAAATAAAAGACATTTGCAATATTAGGATTATAAGGTCTTGATGCATGCTTGCCCATTAAATTTTCCGCAGTCCAATTATCCGGCAACTGACCACAGTTAGCAATATACATCTTATCTGCATATACACTTATCTGAATTGGCACACCATAATTATACTGTGAATGGCATAAAGCATTAAGTAACGTCTCTCTTAGTGCTGCCTCTGGCACAAAGTAACGTTCTCTCCTCTGCATTCCTACATATGTGATTTTCGCTCTCATATACTTGAAATATATAAGCTCAATAATTTTATCTACAATCTCTATTAGCGAACCTCTTACTTCATCCTGATACATAAGGTCTGCATCTGTTTCAAAATATCCAACCTTTACATATGCACCCAATTGCCATTTCTCTGGATCTTTTGAAAATAACATCATTGCAGCATTTGTCAAATATCCACCAGATGTAAGGTGAAGTTTTTCTAGTAATACTTCTTTGGACTCTTCAAGTAAAGAAGGTTCGATTCTTCCTTTTTTAGCTGCTAACTCTTTAAATTTATTAACTACCGAATCTTCAACATCAGCCATTGTAAACGCAGGAATTGGCATATTATCCCAGGTAACACCTCGCTTGCCGTTCAGGAAACTTTCCAACGCTGGGCCTGTAAGAACCTGCTTGGTGCTTCCACTGCGATAATGATAAACGCCCTTATATGAAATGCTTGTAGAATAAGCCGGAACAACTATTTCGATATATTCTTTGTCATCTTTCTCCAGCAGATTTACATCCGCAACAATCCCTAATGACTGGGTAATCTTATTTGGAATATCTTCCATCAACTTCTTTGAATCTTCTACACCTACAATTTCCCCATCATCATTACATCCAATATATATTTTTCCACCTTGAGCATTAGCAAAACCACATATCCATTTTAGGTATTCATCTCGCCATGACTCTTTCCATTCTATATTTTGACTCTCAGCCATATTGTTACCCGCCTTCCTTTAATGCTCTCTATTATAGTTGACGTTCTAGTTTCTTTTATTCTTCTGTACCTTCTTAAATTCTATTAAATTCAATATTTCCTGTCGGTCAGAATCATCTAATTCCGAAAAACCACGCAATAATTCTTCATTTGATAACTCTATATCATCGCCCTCTAAAAGTTCATCTGCTGACACTCTGAAAAGCCTGCTAAAGGGACATAATTCATCGGCCTTAACAGCTCTTTTTCCTGATTCAATTTCAACTATAGCAGTTCTTTTCAGCTTAACAATATCAATCTGCAATCATGAATAGTAGTTATCTGGTAATGCTCCCTTTAATACTGGATTAGTTTTCTCAATAGTATACAGAGCAGTGTCTATCTTTAATGCACTATCATCCTGTTTTGCATTATCCATAATAAAAGACCATCTACTCTCTTCTGGAAGATAGAAAACATTGTCTTTTGTATAGAATGCAATATTATCTACAAACTTTTCTCTACCTTCAGCTATAATTTTTGCTCTCTGTTCCTCAAATTTATCACTCGCAAACTTAAGGAAAAATAAACTAGGCACCACATGTTTGTATTCAGATGGGTCTACAGAACCTCTAAGCTTATCTGCAGATTTCCACAACGCTTCTTCCATTGAAACTTCTTTCTTCGCCTTAGCTGCCATATGATATAGTACCTCCATCGTAGTTTTTCTTTAATTCTAAATCCACTCGTGTCCATAAATACGGACTTAGTCCCAAAATCACATCAAAAATTTCATACTTCTGCATTTTTTATATACTTTCCGGATTTAATCCTTTTATCTATCGGCTTCTCTGCATCCTTCGGTATCGCCCAAGAATGCCCAAATTTCGTTACTCCCGGCACCATTCCCTCGTTACAGATGGTTTGCACTCTTCTCACTGAAAGATTCCATTTTTCTGATGCTTCTTTAATTGTCATATACTCCATATTATTCACTCCATCGAATCATACAAAAGTAACCATTTTACCATACTAACATTATAAGCGTTGAAACGCCGAATATCAATAAGTTTCTACATAAATTTCGGCACACAACTCCATACCCTCTCGCGCACTTACCAAACAAAAAATACCTTTCAGCGAACAGTCCTATAACCTCGCCAAAAGGTATTTATTTTTTACACCCTATTCTATTTTCTGATTTCATGCACATATTTTTCAGTCAAATTTTGTAGCTATGTTTCCTTCAAAAGTGCCCTCAAACCCGCATTAAATGGCTATTTCTTCGAAAGCAGGCAAACCGTCTCCACATGCACCGTATGCCCGAACTGGTCCACAGGCTGCACCTTCTTCACCTCATACCCGTTTGCCACGAGATACTTCAAATCTCTCGCAAGCGTAGACGGGTCACAGCTCACATAAACCACCCTCTCAGGTGCCATCTTAACAATAGTTTCAAGAAGTGCCTCATCACAGCCCTTGCGTGGTGGGTCAACCACAATTACATCCGGAGAGATACTCTCACGGGTAGCCAACAAACCTGCGTCCTCACTACCTTCTCCAACCTTCTCCAACTTTTTCCTAATATCCTCATAAAATGTAGGAACCACTTCCTCTGCCTTACCCACGAAAAACTCGGCGTTAGATATACCATTTCTTACAGCATTATCCTTAGCATCCTCTATAGCCTGCGGAACTATTTCCACACCGTAAACCTTCTTTGCCTTTGTTGCCATAAGAAGCGAGATTGAGCCGATTCCGCAGTAAAGGTCCCAGACCGTTTCCTTGCCTGTAAGTCCTGCGAATTCGAGAGCTTTATTGTACAGTTTCTCCGTCTGGACAGGATTTACCTGAAAGAATGACAACGGTGAAATTCTATACATTATGCCACAGATGCTGTCCTCGATATATGGATTGCCCCAAAGTGTGAGACATTCCTGACCAAGAATAACATTGGTGCGTTCTTTATTTACATTTATCATGACTGACGCCATGCCTTCGATTGCGGACAAAGCAGCCACTAAAGACTCTGCGTTCGGCAGTTTCTTACCATTAAGAACCAAGCACACCATAATCTGTCCTGTGTGAAAGCCTGTCCTGATTAATACGTGACGCACAAGACCTGTGTGGTTTTCCTCATCATATGCACTCACACCATTAGACTGCATATAAGAGCGCACTGTCTCAAGAATATTTTGGTTAATTTCTGCACCAAGACAGCAGTCTGTGTTATCAATTATATAATGAGTGCGGCCTGCATAAAATCCCATAACAATCTTGCCATTTTTGTCAGTTCCAACCGGAAACTGAGCTTTGTTACGGTAATTGTACGGTTTCTCCATGCCGATTATAGGACACATTTCATATGTGCCTTCTGAAAGTCCGCCTATTCTTGAAAGATTGTCGCCTACAAGTTTCTGCTTATACTCAAGCTGAGCTGTGTAGGACATCTGCTGAATCTGGCAGCCGCCACACTGACGGGCTACCGGGCAACGCGGCTCCACACGTTTATCAGATGGGGTGACTATGTTAATAAGGCGACCGTAACCATAGCTTTTCTTAGCCTTAATTACCTTCGCCTCCACAACATCACCAATCACTGCGTCCTTAACAAAGAGGGTATAACCATCAACCTTACCGATTCCCTCACCGCCTGTTCCAATATCTTCAATTGTAAGTACTACAACATCGTCCTTTTTAAGCATTTTCCAATTCCTATCCTTTAGTCATCTTCCCTTCTCTGACATAGAGATTTTGTAAGGTATATGCGTACCCTCACTCCATTATAACATCCTACAAAATCTCCATATCACACTATCGTCTTCTTAATATTACTGTCTACCCACTTGTTATATCCGAGCCAGTCATTGCTATCCTTTGCTGAAAGGGCCTCATACATGGCTTCCAACTTAGCGTCGCAGTCGTCTGCATATGAGAGTGCTATTGCCTCGGCAATAGCCGGACGCTTTGGCGAACCAAACTCCAGCTTTCCATGATGTGAAAGTATACAATGCCCTATCTGATCTGCAAGCAACTGTGGAAATCCTTCAATCTTAGCAATCTTTTCCCTAACCATTTCATAACCCAGCACTATGTGACCGATATAATTACCTTCGTCTGTATAATCACTGATTGGCATAGGTGCAATCTCCTTAACCTTTCCACAGTCATGAAGCATACCGCAGGCAACCAAAAGGTCGCGATTTAAGTAGTCATAGTTCTTCGCCATGGCATCACACATACGTGTCACACTGAGACTATGCTCTATAAGGCCGCCCATAAAACCGTGATGCACAGATTTTCCTGCTGCCACTGATTTGAACTTTGACACAAAGCTTTCATCCTCTACAAAGAAACTCTCTAACAGCTTACGAATATACACATTCTCTATGGTATTGACATATTTTAAGATGTCTGCATACATAGTCTCTATATCGAATCTTGTTGCCGGAACATAATCTCTGGGATCATATTCGCCTTCACGAACTCTGCGTACGCGGTCGACCTTAATCTGAAGTGAACCGTTAAAACTTGTCACCTGGCCTGTTACATCTATGTAATCTCCCGCATCAAAGTCACCTATTCCGCCCGAATTGACTTCCCATATCTTGGCATCAATCTGACCGGTCTTATCCTGTAGGATAAGATTTTCATATTCCTTGCCGTTCTTTGTGAGGGCTGTGTTCTTTGTCTTACAAAGATACACATCCGCAATTCTGTCACCATCTCTTAATGTGTCAATATATCTCATTTTCTAATTCTCCTTTTCCTATCTTACCCCTAGCGTTGCAGTAAATGTCATATCAGTATATGCAGTCATTCCCGGACGCTTCACCGTAATATTAATCTGCTGTCCCTTAGAACAACTGTAAAGCTTATCACTTAACTGCTGCATGGCAAGCAACTGTGTACCATCAACCCGCGTAATAACATCTCCCATACGAAGTCCTGCATGAAATGCCGGCGAATCAATTATTACTTCCGTAACATAGATTCCGTATGGCAGGTTATAATTGGTAACCATTGATGATGTCACATTGGTTCCCTTAATACCAAGATATATAATATCTGAGTCCGACGAAAGTTTCTCAATCAGTGACTTCAAATCCGATATACCGTTAGCAGCAAATTTTGCATCCTTTTCCACCAGTTTTGAAACACCAATAACATTACCTTTGCCGTTAAAAAGGAAACAATAATCCCCCTCCACAGCTCTTATTCCGGCACTTATCATACCATAACAATTATCTGTTGCAATCTCAGATGTAACACTTGTGACAAATCCCTTATCTGCGGCCTTAGTCTTACCGTAAAGCTTTCCAGCTGCCACAAATGCATCTCCCTGTTTCACCGTGTAGGAATTACCAAGCTGTGCCACCGAAACCAGCGTCTTTTCGTAATCTGTCATATCATCTTTGTTAAATGCCACTAAAGCCAAATCTGTTCTTGAATCAGAACTGATAAGTGTACCTCTTACCTCTGCCTCATCGCCTATCTTAACCACTTTCTCACTATACGCACTTATAGCCTTGTTGCTTGTAAGCACCAGATAACGGCCACCTAATTCGCCAATAATAACTCCTACCGTTTCATCAGCTTCGGCTTCTCCCGGAACCGGTACCACACCCGGGTTAGCCTTAGGCGTATCCGCAATTACAACTATTGACTTTTGGATTTTTTCCAAAAGCTCTACATAGGAAAGCACCGGCTCTGTTTCTATTGGATCCTGCTCCGTTGGTGGCTGGATGGTCGGTTTATTGTCCTGCCCCGCCTGAGGCTTAGTTTCCGCCACTGTTTCATCCATAATGGCGTCACTCGGAAATTCATCTTTATTAAGCACCAGCGCATCCTTATCTTTTCCGTTGCCATTCTCTGATGTCTGAGCACCTGTATTAAGAAACTTCGGATATGCCCACGCCATAACTGCTGCTGCAATAAGTCCAAACAATACCGCAAGTATCAGAAATCTAAGAGCCGCAAATATCTTTTTATATCTCACAAATGGATTAACCACTATCTTCTCGGTATAAAGCGGATAATTCTCGCCACCGTCCTGTACGTTATTATTTATGTCATTACTTCTCTTGTTCATTCAAAATCTCCATGTATATAAGATTATCACCTAAGCACAAAGTAATATTGGCTCCATACAATTATACTCGCCATATATGAACATTTTATTACAAGTGTGTGAATATTGCAAATGTATTATAGTTGTACTGGAATTTTTAACCGAAATAGGGTAAAATGTATATATGTATTTTTATGTGAAAGGTATTACTTATTATGAATAACAAGTCACTTAAGACTCTTGAATATAACAAAATAATAGAAAAGCTTGTTTCCTTCGCATCTTCTGAGGCTGCAAAGAATGTCGCAGGCAAACTCACACCTATGACTGACATTAATGATATTAATGCAGCTCTTGCACAGACTAATGATGCTCTTTCGCGAATTTATGCCAAGGGAAGTCCATCCTTTTCAGGAATCCGCGATGTACGTGCTTCCCTAAAAAGACTGGAAATCGGAGGAACGCTTAACATAATTGAACTTCTTGGTATCAGCTCACTTCTTAGCTGTGCATCTGCTGCCAAAGCATTTTATGAAGAAACCAACGACTGCCTCACCGGGTACTTTAATTCTTTAGACCCGTTAGGCAAGTTAAACAGCAGAATTAAGCAGTGCATTATATCAGAGGAGGAAATCAGCGACGACGCCAGTCCTACCTTAAGAGAGATTCGCCGTCAGAAGAAAATTGTTGCGGATAGGGTTCACACCGAGCTTAATAAGATGCTTAACTCCACATCCGTAAGAAATTGTTTGCAGGATTTTGTCATCACCAGCAGACAGGGCAGATATTGCCTGCCTGTTAAAGCTGAATATAAATCTCAGGTTCCGGGTATGGTTCACGACCAGTCTTCTACCGGTTCAACCCTCTTTATTGAACCGGCAGCCGTAGTTAAACTTAACAATGACATTCGCGAGCTGGAACTTAAAGAAGAAGCTGAAATCGAGGTTATTCTTGCTGAGCTCAGTGCACAGGCCGCAGAATATACTGCTGAAATCGAGGTTGACTACACACTTCTTACAGAGCTTGATTTTATATTTGCAAAGGCTCAGCTTTCGAAGCATTACCGATGTAACAGACCAACTATGAATACCCACAACTACATTAACATCAAAAAGGGACGACATCCTTTAATTGATCCCCGTGTGGTTGTGCCAATCGATATATATCTTGGCGACACATTTAACCTTCTTATCGTAACAGGTCCTAATACAGGCGGTAAGACTGTTTCCTTAAAAACTGTAGGTCTTCTCACACTGATGGCACAGGCCGGCCTGAATATTCCAGCTATGGAACATTCAGATATTGCTGTGTTTAATAATATATATGCGGATATTGGTGATGAGCAAAGCATCGAACAGAGTTTAAGTACATTTTCTTCGCATATGACTAACACTGTGAATATTCTGAAGGAAGCGGATGACAAGTGCCTTATTCTCTTCGATGAGATTGGTGCCGGAACTGATCCGACTGAAGGTGCAGCTCTGGCCATCGCAATTCTTAGTGATCTGCACAACCGCGGTGTAACTACTATGGCAACCACTCATTATAGCGAGATTAAAGTCTATGCCCTTACAACTGACGGCGTAGAAAATGCATGCTGTGAATTCGATGTGGCATCACTTAAGCCAACATATCGCCTTCTTATAGGTGTTCCGGGCAAGAGTAATGCATTTGCCATATCCAGCAAGCTTGGACTTCCTCAATATATTATTGATGATGCAACCAGCCGAATTGACGCTGAGAATATACATTTTGAAGATTTGCTTTCAGACCTTGAGAAAAGCCGCATCACCATTGAAAAAGAGCAGGCTGAAATTGAAACCTACAAGCGGGAAATAAGTGCCCTGAAAGCGGAACTTAAAGCTAAGTCTAAGAAGCTTGATGAACGCACTGATAAAATTATCAGAAAGGCCAACGAGCAGGCTGCTGATATCCTGCGTGATGCCAAGGAACTGGCAGACGAAACTATTAAGGCTATGAATAAGAGCGGCGTATCTGTCAAGGAACTTGAAAAGCAGCGCAGCGCTGTTCGCGAAAAGATAAATAAGCGGCAGGAGAAACTTGCCGTTAAAACCGAGAAACCTAAGTCTTTCAAACCACACGACATTAGTGAGTTCAAAGTGGGACAATATGTACGCATAGTCAGTATGAATCTTATTGGAAGTGTTACCGCCATATCCCCTTCAAAGGGCGAGGTGACTGTTTCTATGGGAAGTATGAACACCAAGACTCGATTCAACAACCTTGAAATAATGACTGATTACGTGGATCCTGAAGTTGCTGCTGCAAAGAAAGCATCAGGTGCCGGCGGTTCCGGAAAGATTAAGATGTCAAAGTCAGCAAATATTTCTACTGAGATCAATCTTTTAGGTCTGACTGTTGACGAAGCTATATTCAGGCTGGACAAGTATCTGGATGATGCATATATAGCCAAATTACCATCCGTACGTGTAGTACACGGCAAAGGCACCGGTGCATTACGTAACGGCGTAACAGCATTTCTCCGTGGCGTATCTTATGTGAAGTCTTTCCGCCTTGGGGAAATCGGGGAAGGCGATGCCGGTGTAACAATTGTGGAATTTAAGTAAACATGGGCGCGACAGCGCCCATAACACTGATTATATTGGAGGGAATTAATATGGTAGCAAAACAAAAAGTGCTTATCGTTGATGACGATGAAAATATTGCTGAGCTTATATCGCTTTACCTTACAAAGGAATGCTACGAAACTCAGATTGTATATGATGGAGAAAGTGCTTTGGCACAGCTCAGTACATTTAAACCGCATTTGATTATCCTGGACCTCATGCTTCCGGGCATGGACGGTTATCAGGTATGCCGTGAAGTCAGAAAGAATAACAATGTACCGATTATTATGCTTTCCGCAAAAGGCGAAACTTTTGACAAGGTATTGGGACTGGAGCTTGGAGCTGATGACTATATGATTAAGCCATTTGAAACTAAAGAACTTGTGGCCAGAGTCAAGGCGGTACTCCGCCGTTACAGTACACCTTCCACATCAGGCAGTACTTCATCAGACATTCAATGTGTAACATACCCTGACCTCATTATTAATCTTACAAATTACTCTGTAAAATACTGTGGTCGCAATATCGAAATGCCGCCTAAGGAACTGGAACTTCTCTATTTCCTCGCCGCATCTCCTAATCAGGTATTCACAAGAGAATAGCTTCTTGATAATATCTGGGGATATGAATACATCGGAGACACCCGTACCGTAGACGTTCACATTAAGCGTATCCGTGAAAAAATTAAAGACCATAACAAGTGGGCTATTGATACTGTTTGGGGAATCGGCTACAAATTTTTACTGAAGAACTAATAGCCCTTACGAAAGTGTGACTGTATGAAGATTAATCTTTTAACGAAATATATCATCCTTTACATTGCTATCGCTCTTGTCAGTTTTTTTGCTGTAACTGTAGTGTGCTACCGCATAGATTATCAGAACGTATACGATGAACAGGCTGACATACTTTATCGTCAGGCAGCATCAATTGCCAAGGAATATACAACTGAGTTTGGAACTCCGGAAAATATGCGCGACGATATACGTGAATTAAGAACCGTTGCCCGAATCAATGACACCCGTATTATGTTTATTGACACTTCAGGCAATGTTTATATGGACACGGATTACATGGGAACTGCCAATGAAGAAGGTATCTACTATACCATAGACAATTTCAATTATGATTCCCTGAACACTTCGGATTCCATCTACGGTAAGTTCTTTAACTATTTCAGTGAAAATCATTTAAGTGCAGTTGCACCTATAGCAGGAGAATTCTCTCTTAAAGGCTTTGCAATTGTGCATATGCCGGCATCCGTGCTTAACAACAGGGTATATACAACATTTGAAACCAATTATTACAGCCTTATGATAGTATTCTGGCTCAATATAAGCTTTATTATAGTACATTTTATATACGTACACCGACCTATCAAGGATATTTCTAAAGCCATTACTGAGTACGGTAAAGGTAACCTGGCCTACCGCGTCAAGGCACATCATCAGGACGAAATCGGTCGTCTTGCTGCCTCTCTTGACTATATGGCCTCAGAGCTTAACGAATCCGAGCAGTTCCAGCAGAAATTCTTATCCAATATTTCTCACGACTTCCGCTCACCTCTGACCTCCATCAAAGGATACCTTGAGGCTATCGCCGACGGCACTGTACCGCCTGAGATGATTAATAAGTACATTAATATAATTCTTTTTGAGACGGACCGCCTTACAAAGCTCACAAGTAACATTCTTACGCTTAATGAGCTTGACCCTAAAACCGTTCGTTTGGAACAGACTAACTTTGATATTAATCCGATTATAAAGCATACGATTGAATCCTTTGAAGGTACGTGTAAGAAAAAACGTATTCAATTCCAACTTACCTTTTCAGGAGAATCAGCCTATGTGTATGCTGACAAAGGAAAGATTCAGCAAGTTATCTATAATCTTATTGATAACGCTATTAAGTTTAGCAATGAAAACTCCTTTGTTAGCGTTATTCTACGTGAAAAGGGCGAAAAACTCTATGTTTCCGTGAAGGATTCCGGTTGCGGTATTCCAAAGGACAGTCTGGACAAAATCTGGGATCGTTTCTATAAGACTGACTCGTCACGTGGACGAGATAAAAAAGGGTCCGGATTGGGACTTTCCATCACAAAGGAAATCATTCAGGCTCACTCCGAGACTATTGATGTAATCAGTACGGAAGGAGTGGGAACTGAATTTATATTCTCACTTACTCTTGGAAAAAATGTGTAGACTGATTTGAATAGTTATAAGTATGTGTTAACCTATACCATTGCAGAAAGTATAAGCCTTATACTTTCTGCAATATTTTTTCTCAAATCAAAAAAATTGTAGGACCCACAAAGTCCTACAACTTTCATAACTAAAACAATATCACCACTCCAACCTGTGAAGTTTTCCCTCACAGTTCATATCCTTAAAGCCATTCTGCCTTAAAGCCTCGTAAAGCACAGTTGCCGCCGAGTTGGAAAGATTAAGGGAACGAATATCTCCTACCATAGGAATCCTGATACAAGTATCTTCATGATTCACAAGTATTTCCTCCGGAATTCCGGCACTTTCCTTACCAAACATAATATAACAGTCGTCCTCATAATTAACTTCTGTATATGTATGATGTGCCTTTGTGGTTGCCATATATATCTTAGCTCCCGGATTCTTCTCTAAAAAATCAGCATAATCGTCATATATAGTCACATCCAACTTATCCCAGTAATCAAGACCGGCACGCTTCACAGTTTTATCATTAATTCTGAACCCCATAGGCTCTATTAAGTGCAATCTGGCTCCTGTTGCGACACACGTACGGCCTATATTGCCTGTATTTGCAGGCATCTCAGGCTCATATAAAACTATATTAATCATTATATCTTGTCACCCTTCACAGCAACGTCAAGCTCGATTGTGATGTCATCACCGCTTAACGGAATACAGATATTCGCTGCATACGACTGAGAAATAGTAATATTACCCCGACATACAGTAGGTGGAGTAATATCAATTCCCACACCCTTAGTTGAAAGAATTGTTGCAGCATTACCCATAATCATATTGCCAAGTTCACTGATAGCACTTATTGACATATCATCAAGCTCTGTCACAGGCATACCCATCATCATCTTAGAAGCAATCTCCAGTGCCTTCTGGTATGTAAGGGCAATCAAAACCTGCCCTCTCATCTCGCCTGTTACACCTATCATAATAACAACCGAATCACCGGCAAATGCTGTCTGCTTAACATATGGCTTGCCAACTTTCATATCTATCTGACAGATATCCTTAATAATACTGGTTGCTGCCATTAAAAACGGATTGATGTATTCCACATTAATTGCCATAAACACCTCCCGTCGCACATACGCGACTTTCTCACAATGTAATCTTATGTATAGTATACACTATTTGTCCACTGAAAGTCCATCAATAAAATTCTTAATTCTTTCCAAACCTACTTTCAGATTCTCAATAGAGTATGCGTACGAAATTCGTACAAAGCCCTCACCACACTCACCAAATGCAGTTCCCGGCACTACTGCCAGCTTTTGTTCCTGCAAAAGTCTTGTGGCAAATTCCTCTGAAGACATACCAAACTTTTTAATAGAAGGGAACACATAAAACGCACCAAATGGCTCGAAACATTCTATTCCCATCTCCTTAAATGCATTAACCAGATACCTTCTTCTCTGATTGTATGCCTCCATCATCTTAGCAACTTCAGCATCACAATTCTTAAGTGCTTCCACCGCTGCAAACTGGCTGTTAGTCGGAGCACACATAATTGCAAACTGATGAAGTTTAATCATCTGCTCCATAATATTAGCCGGAGCACATGCATATCCAAGTCTCCAGCCTGTCATGGCAAAAGCCTTAGAAAAACCATTAATAACAACTGTTCTTTCCTTCATTCCCGGGAATGATGCAATAGAACAGTGCTTTCCATTATATGTCATCTCTGAATAAATCTCATCCGAAATTACATACAGATCCTTTTCAATAATAACAGGTACAAGCTCTGCAAGTTCTTCCTTTGTCATAATCGCACCTGTCGGATTGTTAGGAAATGCGAGAACAAGAATCTTAGTCTTGTCTGTTATACTTGCCAGCAACTGCTCCTTTGTAAGTTTAAACTGATTCTCTTCTTTCAGGTCAATAGTCACAGGAACTGCATCTGCCATAACTGCACACGGTACATAAGACACATAACAAGGCTGCGGTATTAAAACCTCATCTCCCGGGTCTACCATACAGCGAAGCGCAACATCAATAGCCTCACTACCGCCCACTGTAACCATAACTTCCTTCATAGCATCATAATGAAGATCATATTTTCTTGAAAGATAATTAGTTATCTCTACTCTTAATTCCTTAAGTCCTGCGTTGGATGTATAAAATGTTCTACCCTTCTCCAAAGAATAGATACCCTCTTCACGAATACTCCAAGGCGTATCAAAATCGGGCTCACCCACACCAAGTGATATCGCATCCGGCATCTCACTTACAACATCAAAAAACTTTCTGATGCCTGAAGGCTGAATATCAACAATTTTCTTAGACAATGCATTTCTCATGGTGTCACCAACATCCTTTCATCCTTTACCGGAACATCAAGAACCTTTCCATAATCTTTGTACTTCTTCAACACAAAATGTGTCGATGTACTAAGAACTGAATCAAGTGTTGCAAGCTTGTTAGATACAAACTGCGCAACCTCCTTCATGCTCTTACCTTCTATAATAACAGTAAAATCAAAACCACCTGACATAAGATATACAGATGTAATCTCATTATACTGATAGATTCTTTCTGCAATACTGTCAAAGCCCAGACCACGCTGCGGAGTAACCTTAACCTCGATAAGCGCCGTAACCTTCTCCTCACCGGTCTTATCCCAATTAATAATTGTATTATATCCGCATATGATATGCTCTTTCTCCATATCTGCTATCTCATTAGCAACTTCTGCTTCGCTTATTCCGAGCATAACCGCCATATCTTTAAGGTCGATTCTTGAATTCTTCTCAAGCATATTTAATATCTTATCTCTCATAATAACGCCTCCTGAAATCTATATATCTCGTCCTGCTTAGGTGCTTCCAGATATCTTGTTTCTTCTCTGTTTCTTATGATACGGTCATTGCCTGCAGTCGTTCTTCCTATCACTGCTGCCACAATACCATTATTCTCTAATATATCTACTATAGCACATCCATCCTCTGCTGTCATCAACAAACATCCTGTTGAATCCAATTCATAAGGATTAAGGTCATATCTTTCACATACCTCTATTATTTCCTGTGCTACCTTAATCTCTCTAAAATCCACGTCAAGCCCTACATGGGCAGCCTCTGCCAAATCCCAAAGTGCCGCATATATACCTCCGTTAGAAGCATCATGCATTGCTGTAACTCCGGCCTTTCTGGCAATATCAGCTTCATATAAAATCGATAACTGTTCTCTGCATCCATATGCATTATTAACAGTACTTTCGTTAAAATACTCTACCAATTCTTCACGTTTCCTGTCAATAATCGCCTGTACGCCTCCTATGCCAATCCATTTGGTCATAATAATATCCTGCTCAGGCTTTGCCTTTGATGCTGACAAGCGCCTATCTTTATGGCATACTCCCATTGCCGTAACAGAAATAATAGGCTCCGTAACTGCAGCACTTACCTGTGTATGGCCTCCTGCAATCTCCACATCAAGCTTCAGACAGTCATCATTAATATGGCTCATTACTCTCTTAAGCGCTATCTCTCTATTAGTCGCAGGCATTGTAACACTGCACGATACAGCAACTGCCTTAACTCCTTCTGCAGCAAGATTATTCACCGCCGTATACACTGAATTATTTCCACAGGCGGTACTGGAAACCACCACAACATCACCGGATTCTTCGGCTATAAAAGCACCGCAATCATGTCCGGCTCCCGGTCTGTTCAGCAACTTGGACTTGTGCTTTTTACTAACTACCTTAACAATTGATCTGTCAAGAACAGTATTTGATATCTTTCCTACTTTCACTTTCAGTTCCTCTCTTGCCACATCCGACCAAATAGGTTATTATTATTACATAAAAGCGACAGATAACAATGGAAGAACCATTGCTAATACAAGTAATATAACAATTACTGCTGCAACTTTCTTTTTAGTCTTTCTGTTGTTAAAATTAATCATATTGAACTCCCTTCAAAATATAAAACTCGTAAAGGATAATATTTATGCATTTACTATTGCCTTATTTTATAATATTAATTGTTGTAATTCAATTAAAACTGAGAAAAAGTTCCCGAAATGATGAAAAATCAATCAAAAAGTTCTGGGAACGTGAAAGTCAGGCTAACAGCGTCCGCAAAAAAAATATTGATTCTCTTGATTATATCACAATTCCACGCAATATGGAATTTGAAAAATTAGAAACTTCTGATTCAGACATTATAAAACTAAAAACCTCTTTACTGGCTCTTCGTGACAAGAAAATACTTAACTTAACAGGCTATACCAACACAGATATAAAGATGGAATATGGTGTTGGTAATCTTACAGATCTTTCTCAATACGACGACAACTACGCTGAACTTACACGCCTCATTTCTAATCTCGGCAAACTGCTAATTGAACGTGGTTACACAAATGCAGCCATTGAACTTCTTGAATATGGCATAACCTGTAAAACTGATGTTTCGACCAATTATACATTGCTTGCCGATTATTACAGAGAAAACAATGAACCCGAAAAAATCAAAATGCTCACACATACGGCAAAGGGTCTCAATTCCATAAACAAGGATGTTATACTTCGCAAACTGGAAGATTAGTCATTGGGAGCTCATTCATACGAGCTCCCAATTATTAATTATTTGCCATATTCCGATATTATTCCGTCTATAATCTTTGATGCTTTACTCTTGGTTAGCCCTTCCACATCCACATCTAATGCAAGAGAATGTTTTTTAATTAGTGCTAAAAGATATTTTCTCTGGGCTTCCGTTATAGGAGAATCTTTTTTCACACTGCATTGAAGCACCATAAGTTCATTAAATCCCGCATCCTCAGGCTTAATTTCATACATTTTTTCAAACAGTCTTATGGCACTGTATGTATCGTCAAGAGCTCTATGAGAATTTCCTGCATCTATGCCAAAATGCTCGCACAAAAAAGCCAGTGTCTTATGAGGCACTTCCGGCAATAATCTTCTTGCCAGTTTCAACGTATCTATGCCTTTCTTTTCAAATTGGTAGCCATTATTGATAGCTGCTTTTTTTATAAATCCATAATCAAACACCACATTGTGACCAAGAATAGGCAGTTCACCAATAAATGTCATAATATCACCTATAACCTCTGACATAACCGGTTTATCACTAACCATAGCCTGAGTTATGCCCGTAAGTGAAGTAATCCGCTCGCTTATAAAAGCTTGCGGATTAATCAATGTTGTGTATTCATCTGCAATAACACCATCTATAACCTTTACCATACCAATCTCAATGATTCTGTCTTCAGATGGGTTAAGTCCCGTAGTTTCTACGTCCAATGCCACATAATCTTTAATCATTCTTATATCCCATTCCAAATATGTTACCAAGAATAGCCAACTGCATAATATCTGAATCACTCCACTTTTTCAACTGAGTGTTTCTGTTAAACGATATTACTCTCTGCTTTCCTTCATATTCTTTAACCAATACCTGTACAGCCTGACAGACTCCTATACCTGAAAATTCCTCAAAAGCAGTTCTTGCTTTTCTCTCAAAGAAACATATATTGTCAATAGGTCGAACACCCTCATCCGTAAAGTCTGCTATATAGTTATCTCTTTCCATAAACAGACACGCCTGTTGAGGAACATTCTCTCCATATATGGTATATCTTGACCAATCCTCTGGAGCATTCTTCTCATAAAGAAGAATACTATCCAAACCAAATGCCAATATGGTTTTCTGTGCGCACTCAGGAAGTGCCTCGCTGCCCTTTGCACTATACAGATTCACAATGCTGTTAATCGTTCTTAACTTCTTATGCTTATAAAGCAGATATTCATCTGTTCTGGCCTTACCGGTACCATGCAAATAGTCACCGTGCATATCATTGTGATATATAATGTATCTGTTTCGGCCCTTTTCCTTAGCCAGATATAACATCTTATCTGCTACGTTAAATAATTCATCATAATTACTTGCATCATCAGGATATGAAGCTGCACCTATGGAGCAGGTTACATGAGGCCTGTCTTCCCTTGAATTATATAACCATGAGACATTGTTACGGATAGTTCTTAACACAGTACGGATAGTTTCCTCTGTTTCAAAATCCTCTAACATAATCATCATCTCATCGCCGCCAATACGTCCTGCAACACCCTTACCTTCAACGGCTTCCTTAACAACATCAGCCACATTACGAATAATTTCGTCACCTACCATGTGACCATACTTATCATTGACATCCTTAAAATTGTCTATATCAATAATCGCAATCGTAACCGGATAATTAGGCTTGTCATCAAGTATACGCTGAACATAGCTTGTTATAGCACGTTTATTAAGCATATCCGTACCGGCATCTTTAGTACCTGAAAGCATAGAATTACTGCTGGCATCACTAACTGCATTAACTAAGGACATAGTTGCAATAACATGTCTCTTTCCGTTGATAGCCTTAATTGTCTTACCTTTAATAAGACACCATTCCATCTTGTTATTTGCTTCCATAACGCACATATTCAACTCATGCTCAAAGCTGTCTGCGCCTGTCCTAATATCCTCGCATAACTGCTCGAATATATTAAGACTCTTACCGTCTACCTCACCGTTAGCAAGCTTGCTTTGCTTCCAGTTCTCCAATGTACCGTTATAAAAATTAATCTGCTGATGACTACCCATCATAAAAATTCTTAGTTTACCACTATTAACATCATATGAGAACATAAGCTGTTCCATAAGACTAAAGTACTCCATATATCGGTCGTACTTACTCTCAATACTGTCTATCTCTTCATTGTATATACTTACATCCTGCAACTCAATACGTAATAATCCGCCACCACGACTGCCATCTTCACTTCCTGCATAACTCTTAATAACAGCCAGCACCCATCTGTAAACTTTTTCACCGTTAACCATTCGAAGTGCCACAACCGTCTCTTTATCCATAGTGGCTGTATATACAGCATCATCCAGACGCTCTATATCGTTCGGATGCACATAATAAGTCAGTCTGTGTGTTCCATCCGCACCCAGAAATGTTCTGAAATCATCATCCAATGATTCTATATTATACTGTTCGTTAATTACTGCCCGTGCTCTTATCGAATTCTTATCACTCATACTGCTCACCACCAAACTGCACATATATCTACGTTAATAGTATAACAATTTTTTTAAATTTACAAGTACTATATTTTAACAGGTACTCTTCCAAACAAACAAAAAAAACGGCAGACACTTATGCATCCACCGTCCCTATAAGTGCCTAGAGCCGGAATCGAACCAGCGACACGAGGATTTTCAGTCCTCTGCTCT
>JAFQIQ010000018.1 GCA_017397445.1 Lachnospira sp. | reverse complement strand
TTGTTCCGTTTCTTTTTCTGATAAGCCTATAACTGCAGTTACCGACTTTGTAGGAGTAAGTATCCCTGAGGATGTAACATGCAGACCTATATACTTATCTGCCTGTAACACTTTAACAAAATCCTTCTGTTGAGTGATTGGAAAATCCCCATATCCTACTCCAAAGCGAAATGTCATATACCCTGACATAAACTCCTCTTTTATCTTTTCCTCTACCTTGTCGCAGACCTGCTCCACCGCCACTGAAGCCAAACTGTCAATAACAACAGCCTCAGCCATATTCTCTAACTGCGTCACCCTAAGCAGTCTGTCTACATCAGCAGATATGGTAACTGCCATAAGCACCGCCTTTTTACAGTCCTTCAGATGTTCCTTTATTGACTCTCCAAAAAGCACCAGATTAGTTCCCTTTAAAGCAACCCCCTGATTACACAACTCTGTTTCAAAAGCCTTGTAAATATACCCTGGACGTGCCGTACTTAACAGTTTTCTCTCACCGGTATCCATAAGATTAACTATGGCAGCATCGGTCATATCAGTACCGCTTACACACCCCATATATCTTAACGCTTCCGCTCTGTTCAAATGTTCTAATTCAATAATATTACTCATAGACAACTACCATACAAATTTAGTTAATTTATAACTCATATAGTATAATCCCAGAACCCCTATATTGTCAAAGAAAAACAGGTATTTACTTTTACATTTGCTTTTATCCTTAGCAACATATATAATATGGTATGTATTTAATATGGAAATGGAGAAATATTATGATTTTAGCATGCAATCATATAAGCAAAGCTTTTGGTACGGATGTAATTATTAAAGACTGTACATTTCATATAGAAGATCGTGAGAAGGCCGCTATTATCGGAATCAACGGTGCAGGAAAATCCACCCTGCTAAAGATTATAATTGGCGAACTTAGTGCTGACAGCGGCAATGTCACTATTGCCAAAGACAAAACCATAGGTTACCTTGCACAGCATCAGAGCCTTGAAACAGACAACACTGTATTTAACGAAGTACTTTCCGTAAAGCAGGATGTTCTTGATACGGAAGCTAATATCCGCTCTCTTGAACATCGCATGAAAGACGCAGCCGGTACTGAACTGGACACACTGCTTAAACAATACACCCGACTTAACCACGAATTCGAGCAAAACAACGGATACGCCTACAAAAGCGAGGTGACCGGCATTCTTAAAGGACTGGGATTCACTGACGAAGACTTTGAATTAAAAGTTAACACTTTATCCGGCGGTCAGAAAACACGAATTGCACTGTGCAAGCTTTTGGTATCCAAGCCGGACATCATACTTTTGGACGAGCCTACCAACCATTTGGACATGTCCTCTATTGCGTGGCTTGAGAATTATCTCCTCACCTACGCCGGAAGTGTAATTATAGTAGCTCACGACAGATACTTCCTCGACAAAATTGTCACCAAGATTGTAGAAATTGATAATGGTAACGTTACCGCCTTTACAGGCAATTACACTGACTATGCTTCCAAGAAGGCTATCTTACGCAATATGAAGCTCAAAGAATACCTTAATCAGCAAAGAGATATTAAGCATCAGGAAGAAGTTATCGCAAAACTCAAACAGTTCAACCGTGAAAAGTCTATCAAACGTGCAGAAAGCCGTGAAAAAATGCTTGATAAGATTGAACGCATCGATAAGCCTGTTGAATTGAATGATAAGATGAACATTATCCTCGAGCCACAGATAGTCAGTGGTAACGATGTTCTTAATGCAGAAGGACTCACTAAAGCATTTGACGACAATGTGCTTTTTTCCAATATTAATTTCGAAATCAAGCGTGGAGAACGTGTGGCACTTATAGGCAACAACGGCACGGGCAAGACCACTATGTTAAAGATAATAAACGGACTTATCCCTGCTGACAACGGTACAATTACACTTGGTTCCAACGTCACCATAGGATACTACGACCAGGAACACAATGTACTTAATCCTGACAAAACATTGTTTGAAGAGATACAGGATACATACCCTGACCTGAACAATACTCAGATTAGAAATACTCTGGCAGCATTCCTGTTTACAGGTGATGAAGTATTCAAATATATCAGAGAATTAAGCGGTGGCGAACGTGGACGTGTTTCTCTTGCCAAGCTTATGCTTTCCAACGCCAACCTTCTTATACTGGACGAGCCTACTAACCACCTTGATATCACATCTAAGGAAATATTAGAAAAGGCTCTCAACAGTTACACAGGCACCGTGCTTTATGTATCTCACGACAGATACTTTATTAACACCACAGCCACACGAATAATTGAACTCACAGGCCGTACAGTTATTAACTATATAGGTAATTACGATTACTATCTCGAAAAGAAAGATACACTCACTAAAGCTGCCGGATTAACAGTCACCACTTCTTCTGACGGTTTTGGAGGACTTGGAAACACAGTTTCCTCTGCCGGTACTTCTGCTTCCGACAAGGCCTCCGCGTCTAAAGCAGACTGGCAACAGTCTAAAGAAGAACAGGCTCGCATAAGAAAGCTCAATAATGAGCTTAAAAAAGTGGAAGCACGTATTGAAGAGCTTGAAAATCGTATAGCAGCACTGGATGAAGAAAGTGCTGACCCTGCCATCTGTTCTAACACAGGCAAACTTATGGAATTACATAATGAGCGCAGTAAATGTGCAGAAGAATTGGAAGATTTGTACGAAAAATGGGAAGTTTTGTCAGAAAATGCTAGTTATTGTTGACAAACCTGTTTTATAGGAGTATAACTTAATTATAAAATCATTTATCTTTAAGGAGGATGTAGTTTTTATGAACAAGACAGAATTAGTTGCAGCTATGGCTGCTAAGGCTGAGTTATCAAAGAAGGATACAGAGAAGGCTTTAAAGGCTTTCATGGAGACAGTATCTGAGCAGCTTAAGAAGGGCGAGAAGATTCAGCTTGTAGGCTTCGGTACATTCGAGGTTGTTAAGAGAGCAGCTAGAACAGGTAAGAACCCACAGACAGGTAAGGCTATCAAGATTCCAGCTTCTAAGGCTCCTAAGTTCAAGGCTGGTAAGGGTTTAAAGGAAACTGTTAATAGCAAGAAGAAGTAATTCATTAATTACTGTCACTTAGAGATTAACGAAAGGCTGTAGCTTCACTGCTACAGCTTTTTTGTGCCATATAACACAAAGAA
>JAFQIQ010000186.1 GCA_017397445.1 Lachnospira sp. | reverse complement strand
GCCAGCAATGATGTGATGATAGAGCGAAAGAAGAACACGGCTATGTATACGGGACATAGTTCGTTGTGGGCACATTACATGCTTAAGAGTATGGGGATGTCCATCGATGAAAAATGGCATCTTGACCCTTCGCAGTATGCGGAGGTTGGAGGCGCATTTCCAATCAGACTGAGGAATTGTCCTACTGCTATTGGAACTATTACAGTGTCAGGGTTTGATCATACTATTGACCATGGCATAATAATTGATGTGCTAAGAAAATTAAAGTGATATTAAACTTTATATTGACAGAAGCATATTCATAATGGTATACTAACGACGTTTCGGATAAAGAAATATGTTGGCAAACTTGCAGAAATGCAGGGACGCAAAACTTGGATTCTAAGGTTGCGCGATAGAGTATACGGTCGCGGGTTACTATGAATGTTCGGTTGCAATGATTATGGTCATTGCAACCTTTTTATTTTATACAATTTTGGAGGAATGTTTGATAATGGGCGAGAAGAAAAATATCTATTATGCAAGAACTTACAGACGAATTAAAATAGATATAAAAAAGAGCATTATATTCACCTGTCTTATGATTATTCCGGCAATGATTTTGTTTATTGCCAATATTGATTTTATTACGGAGGCTATGACCAGTTTGGCGTATAATGTTTTGCAGCAGGTTATTCCGGCAAAGGATATGAGCATAGGCACTTCATCGTATTCTATATTAGGAAAAGTTACATATCTGGAGTTGCCGACAAAGTATCCGGCATTTTCAACTATATGTTGGAATCTTTTGCTGTGCCTTGTTGTGATATTTTTATTGCAGATTATTAAGAAGGCAGGAAGACCGGTAGCGGTATTTGTTATATTTAGTATGTTAATACATGTTGCTAACTGTATATTCTTTATATTGGCACCGGAGGAATTCCCATATTCGTTATCAATGTATTCGGATATATATTTAAAGCAGCAGCTTGGAATATGGATGGCATTTATACTGTTGTCCGGCTTAGTTGTAGGATTTCTTGGAGAGGGTAGATATCTTAGAAAGGTAATAACATTCTTTGGTATAATGGCGTATTCGGCAGTGTTTGGCGTTATACGTTACATATTGTTTATGTATCTGCTTTACGAGTTTTCGGTGTTCTATATGGCGTTATTATTCTTTGTAATAGGACCAATGTTTGATTTTTCATATGTTGTTTCAATATATGCAATTTTTGTTAATAAAACTATTAAAGATTATGAATATGGCAGTAAGAAAGGAGCTTGGGAATGGTCGTAGCATTTATAAAAGGATATATGATATTCTGCATAGTATTGGTGTTGATATACCTTGTAAGACATTTTCTTTTTGCAATGCAAAGACTTGCAGGCAGACAGAGACTGTACTATAACGATATTCATTCAAGTGATATGAAGTCTATAACAGTTGTTATTCCTATGCATAATGAGGAGCAGGTGCTTTCTTATGTATTGGATTCATTGCTCGAATGTGATTATGACAGAGACAGGATGGAAATTATTCCTATTAATGATAATTCATCTGATAAGACGAAAGAGCTTTTGGATGAGTATCATAAGAAGTATGAGTTTATTCGTCCGTTGCATAGGGATTGCCCGGACAGAGGAAAGCCTGTAGGCTTGAATGATGCTATGCAGCTCGCTACGGGGGAGATTATTATTGTGTTTGATGCGGACTATCGTCCGGCTAAGGATATGTTAAAGCAGCTGGCCAGTGCCTTTGAGGATCCTGAAGTGGGTGCTGTTATGGGAAGAGTTATTCCTTATAACACAAATAAGAATATGCTTACAAGATTACTTAATCTGGAACGTTCGGGCGGTTATCAGGTGGATCAGCAGGCAAGATACAATCTTAAGACTATTCCGCAGTATGGTGGAACGGTAGGTGGATTTAGAAAAGATATTCTTCTTAGTACGGGAGGATTTAATCCATTAGTTCTTGCTGAAGATACAGAGTTAACTTACAGATTGTATACAAGCGGCTGGAAGGTTATATATGCTAATTCCGCAGAGTGTTATGAAGAAGCTCCGGAGACATGGGAGGTTAGAGGTAAGCAGATTAGAAGATGGGCAAGAGGTCACAATCAGGTGCTTTTCAGATACCTTCCAAAGACGATACTTACAAAGCATATGAATCTTCGTGAGAAACTGGACGGTATTATGTTGCTGTTTGTTTATGCAGTTCCTTTCTTTTTACTGGTAGGTCAGATTGCATCGTTGGCACTATTTTTCCTTGGGGAATTTAGTTTCCTTGCCGGATGGTGGGTGCTTATGTTTATGGCGATATATTGTTCTTTTGGTAACTTTGCTCCTTTCTTTGAAATCGGAACTGCGTTGTTTTTAGATGGTATTAAAGGAGAGGCTATGCTTTTGCCACTGCTTTTGTTTAATTTCTACTTTTATATGTGGAACATCAGCATGGGATTCTGCGATGCCATAGCGGATGTTGTTACAAAGAGAAAGGTAAAGTGGGCGAAGACGGCACGTTTTGCTCAGAAAAAGGCATAAGAGATATTGGAGGTAAAACAGTTGCATATAATAATTATTTTAGCGATTGTATTTGTGATTATGTTGTTGACTCCGTTTGTTAGTGCGATAGTATATTGCAAAAGCAGACAGGGGAAGATATTGACAATTCGTCAGGAGAAAATTAAAGATGCCCGATATTTCGGTAAGTCCTTTGCGAAGCTTGTTGAAGAAAATGTTTCGGTCCAAAAAGATGGTGTGATTAACTTATCTAAGGAAGAAACATATATTGATGGAGATAAAACTACAGAGTTTCCTTCAATAGTTGAAGAACTGGTTATATGCAGGGAAAAGGATTTTGTCGCACCTGAAGGTGTTAAAGGATTTGCCGGTGAGATATACAGTAATCATAATGTTATAATTAATAAGAAAAATGTTTCTCTGCGTGCAGCATATGCTAAAGAGTGTATGATTGTTGGTGATGCGGTATCGGTTGACAGATGGGTGGATGCGGAACAGACGCTTGCCGTATATGATAACTGTGATTTGGGTATGAGCGCATCTGCGGGACAAAGACTTAGTGTTGGTAAAGGTTGTTCTTTCAGAAGATTGTATGCTCCGGAGATTCTTGTAGGTCAGTATCCTGCAACATATGTCAATCCTATGGAGAACAGAGAGTCTCGTATTCTTGAGGCTGCAAAACAGTTGGAAGTTGTAAGAAACGTTAATTATGTCAGCAAGGATATGACAAACTCGCAGGGGGAGGCTGATATTACAGTGCTTACCCGGGAGAATCTTGTTGTTCTGGAGAATATCATTGTCAGAGGCGATGTGCGTTCTCACAAGTCTGTGAGATTGTGTGATAATTCAGTTGTTTGTGGAAACATTTTTGCAGAGGATGACATACATATAGGAAAGAATGCAACTGTGTTAGGCAATGTATTTACACAGGGAAGTATATATGTTGAAGAAGGGGCTATGATAGGTAAGCCGGGTCAGATAACTTCTATGATTGCAAAGGATACAATAACTATGGCAAAGAATGTTTGTGTCTTTGGTTATGTAAGTTGTGAAAGAGGTGGTAAAATTGTATCATCTAACGCAGAAAATGCATCGGCGAATGTGGAATTTCTGACAAAGCCTCAGTTTACAACACAGATATGCTTTGATGATATTGAAGAGTATGAAAAGCTTTCAGTAGAAGGATTTCGTAAGCAAGAGCTTTTAAAATCTGTCAAAGTGGATGTAGAGACAAAAGAAGTTGCAAAGAGTATGTTCTTTGGCTGTAAATCACTGGAAGAGGTTGTGTTACCTGAATCTGTTGAGGTAATAGGAGCCTATGCTTTTGCGGATTGTTTTCGGTTAAAAGATATAACTGCGTGTTCTGATATGTCTGTCAGGACTATAGGTACATCTGCATTTGAGAATTGCAGGAATTTACAGGCAGCGATTTTTGGAGAAACACTTCAAAGTCTTGGAGCGGCCGCTTTTGCAGGGTGTAGCGGACTTAAAAGGGTACAGTTTGCAGGAGAGTGTGGATTGACCCATATCGGAGACCATTGTTTTAACGGTTGTGAGAATTTGGAGAGTATTGAGTTACCGGATTCGGTGGAAGTGGTAGGCGTAAGTGCATTTGCTAATTGTAAGAAACTTATAGAGATAAGTGTTCCGGCAGGTTGTGAGACACAGCCGGGAATAGAGCAACTGCGACAGGAAACAGAAGTTCAGGTGTGTGTCAGAAGCCTGTAAGCGTGGAAAGTATAAGGGTATATAAATGAAACATAGAGTTTTGAAATATCTGCTGATTATGGTAATGTGCCTTTTCTTGGTGATAGGGTGCGTTGTGGTTAATGTTCTGGTAAATATGAAAAATGCTGAGAGTACCACAGGAGAAGAGAATAAGGCAGGCATCGAAAGTGAAGATGGTATTGAGGGTGGCATAACAGAGGTGTTGTCTCATATAAAAGTATATGAGAGTGATACGCTTGTGTGTTATGAGGATAGGATTTTTAAACGCTTTTCCTACGCTGAGGATAATGTGAATAATGTTACGGCTATAGTGCAGGGAATGTTAAAAAGATGCCCGACCCTTGAGAATATATATGTTATGCCGATACCATC
>JAFQIQ010000185.1 GCA_017397445.1 Lachnospira sp. | reverse complement strand
CTTCACAATCATGAAAGGAGATGTAATGCTATGTCAATAAAAGCAAAAGAACTTGCTAAAATTATGGGACTTTCTGAAACAGCAGTTTCCATGGCCCTTAACAATAGACCTGGTGTCAGCACCAAAACACGACAGGATGTCATTCGTCTTGCGGAAGAATTAGGCTACGATTTTTCGCGAATTAAAAATCACGAGTCTTCCGCAAAATGCATTTATATTATTACATACAAAACGCACAATGCCATCCTTTCATATACACCTATTTTCGATGAATTGTATGATGGAATAAAGATGCAGTGCCAAAAAGAAAATTATTCTATTAAAACAATACAGTTTTATGAGAAAACCGACAGCCTTGATAACCTGTTCGCTGATTTAAGAGTATCTGACTGTGCCGGTATCATTCTTGTGGGCACAGAAATGCGGGAAGATATATGTAAAAATTTCTTATCTCTCGGTTATCCCATTATTCTTCTTGATACTTATTTTGATTCATTAGAATGTACCTACGTACTTATAAATAATTCACAAGGCGCTTATATTGCTACCAATCAGCTAATCAGCCTTAAGCATTCACAACCGGGATACTTGAAATCAGCGTATCGTATTCCTAATTTTCAGCAACGCCAAGAAGGATATGTCCGTGCAATAAAGGAAAATGGCATGTCGCCTTCACGCTGCATTATTCACGAGCTTTCACCCTCTATCGAGGATGCCATGGCCGATATGCTTTCCATCATAGACCGCAACGATACCCTTGCAACCTCGTACTTTGCAGACAATGATATAATAGCCATAGGTGCAATTAAAGCATTTAAACTGAGAGGTTATCGTGTGCCTGAAGATATATCCATTATTGGTTTTGATAATATTTCCGAAGGCCGTGTCATCGAACCTGCGCTGACAACTATGGACGTCCCACGTCTATATATCGGACAGACCGCCGCCGGAGTTCTTTTGGAGAATATTAAATCAAAGCATTTTTACCCTACTAAGATAGAAGTCGCTACAAAGATGATTGCACGAAACTCACATATTGGACCGTAGGTATCGGAGCGTTTCGGAACAAGCACCGACAATTATATTTTATAAATTAAAGGAACGGACTCTGGTGACATCCGTTCCTTAATTCTCCACTATACGTTCTCTCTTTTCATTCTTTCCAATGCCTGTTGCATCTTCTGAGTATCGGCCTTTTCTTTAAGTGCCGAAATAAACGTACTTATCCCTGCACTCACCGCAAAACACACTATAAACATTACCCACGCAAACCACTCTGTAGCCGGAAACCAGCCAAACATAATGATAAATGCCGCAATCGCCACGATTGTCATCGTGAACATCAACACGGTACGAAGTGTCAGGGACATTTTCTTAATGAGTGCATCTGTGAAAAATAGGAATCTAAGTGTGATAATTACTACTATAAGCAGAAAATATTGCACTATAGTCTCTATACTCACTCCTTCTTTTCCCAATGTGAACATTGTGGAATATCCCTTTGCAGCATCCCCAAACACCACAGAAAAAACAACCAAGCACATCATTGCAATTCCAAACACCATAAAAACCTGTGCCAGATAATCAAACATTGTATTGTCACTTTTTGCTTTATTCATTTATATTGCCTCCAATCTTGCTTTAATCTCCTCAGCATACTGCCTTGAGACCATAATCAACTCGCCATTTTCTAAAGTCAGGCGAAGCTTTCTGTTAATATCGTTCTTAATTGCTCTTATAAAATGTACATTTACAAGGCAGGACTTACTAACGCGAAAAAATCCACTCTCACAGAGTCGCTCCTCCATCTCATACAATTTAAGTTTAGACTCGTAGCAGCACTTTTCTGTGTAAACAAATGTTTTTCTATCCACCGCCTCAATGTACACTATCTTAGCCACATCAATAATATGTATCTCGTCATCCTGCATCACCATCATCTGCTGATTCAACACTCGAAGCATGGCTAATAACTTCTCTATGTCCGGTGTAAGTTTATTGCAGGATACCATAATCTCTGTTTCTTTAATACTTTCATTAACGTTAATTGAAATCTTCATACTGTGCCTCCTTTCGAGATTAAGATAACATTTTTGAAATGTGCAGGCAATAGGGGGAAACGTAAGTTGCCTGATTGGAGACATAAGTTGCCGGATATCGACAAAAACTCGGAGCCGTCAATACCAGCTCCGAGTCAATTATATTATTCATCCTCTTCGTCCCTAAACATCCATGTCATATCCTGCACATTGCTTATAACCCGCGCATTCAGATACAGGAAATATTCCGGACCTAAACCAATTGATATTATTTCATTCGTAATTCTTGCAAGTTCTTCTTCATCAAGTACCCTGTCATTAATATACCCCAAGGTCCTTGAATATTCAAAACCTTCGTTTTTAAGGAATTCCGAAATATCCAGTACTATATTGTACCAATTCGCACCAAGTTCATCTAACTTCTTTACATCAGGAGCAAATGTTATCTGTATACGTGAATTCTCTTCCTCCACCGCAGTACTTTCCATAAAATACAGATCACTTTCTGCCGAAGATTCTTTGTAATGAAACTCTCTTAAATCCTCCACTTCTCCATTAATATCCCATATCCATGATTCAATCAATTCCCCGAAGCCTTCAATCTTTAAAAAATCAGTGTTAGTTCTTGAAAATCTTTCAAAATCTTTCTCATCACCATTCCCCAGCCATATACAATCAGACTCCTTATCTTCTATATGGCGCTTATTAAAAAGCTGTGCCACCTGCGCCATAAGATTCTGTACCGCATCTTCATTGCTACCAGTAAACTTTACAAGCATTCTAATCATAATGTATTACCTCTCTTCCTTTGAATTGATTACAATTATAACACATTTTCTTTATATAATGTGCAATGATGCGTTGCTTTACGCTTTGCACTCTTCCGGATAGTTCTCCACCTGCTTCAGATACTCAAATACAGATACATCATCACGGAGGCATATATCCATTATTTCCTTGTACCTGCCCCTGAACCAACGCATAGAAAACATATTATATATTCCAAAACCTATGCAACATGCTATCACATAACCCACTAATAAAATAAGCAAAGCTCCGACACTATCAAGCACACTTGTATCTTTAAAGATTCCAATCGCAACGAAGATACCCATTGAACTGTACGCAAACACATCAAATATCTCTATGAATTTGTATTCTTTTCTCAGGATATTTGTATATTCCTTCTCTGTCAGCAGTTCTTTGTTCCTTTTGCTTCTACGCTTATTAATTCTGTTGTATCGTAACAACCAGCCTTCATATACATTTTTCCTCATATCTTTAGAATCTGCCATACCGGTTTTCGGACTCTTTTCTTTAGACAAGCGACCTGTTTTTGTATATCTTGTCATATATTTTCTCACAAGATAGGTAACGCTGACACTTCCTGTAATTATAAGTATCCACATGGTTGGTACTTCAACACTCATCTTATCCCCGAACAGTGTAAATACCCAAAAAAGTGCTACATACATACTTACGATAATTATTAAATCGTACAATGTCGAGTTCGCTTTTTTAAGCTTAAATAATATCTTTTTCCCAATCCAGCCTCCTACAAACTTAATAATTACAGCTACGGCGACTCCTACCAGATATGGAAGAATATTTTGCTTAACAGACCATACTGTCTTTAATTCCACAGGCTCCATCATCAGCCACACCAAGGATATGAAGAACATCACTGCACTTACACCAAAAAATGTCCTCATCCCATCTTCTAATTTTTCCTGCCAACTATAATCCTGAAAGTAAACTTTGCAAAAGCTTTCAATATCAGCTCCTGTCACCTTAGTATAAGGTTCCTCTTTACTCTGTGCTGTAAGCAAAGAATCAATGAGATTGTTAAGCATCTCGTCAGCAACCGCCCCTTCCATATTGTTGCACTCTGCATACATCATAACCTTCTCAAAAACCGCTTTGTAATCACCTTTTAAATCATTTCGCAAAATGATATATCCCTTTGACATATTACTCTCTCCTCTCATTATTATCAGAATCTGCTTTGTATATGGCTTTTTCAAGAATCATATCCGTACATTGCTTCATCTTTCTGTAATCACTGCTAAATTCCATTAATCGATTCATCCCCTCATTAGTTATCGAATAATACTTTCTTATTGGCCCCAATGGACTTTTATCCTTGCGACATCTTATATAGCCATTCTTATCCAATCTGGTAAGTATCGGATACAATGTCCCCTCACCAATATCTCGAAAACCGTATTGTTCAAGCTCTGAAATTATTTCATATCCGTAGGTTTCGCCTTGACTTATAATTCCCAGCACACAGCCTTCCAATATTCCTTTCAGCAATTGTGAATCATTCATACTAACCTCTTCATAGAATGTATTTCGCAAGGTACTTTGTATTGCCAAGTACCTTGTGAATAAAAAATACCACACCTACTTTGTATTGTCAAGTAGATGTGGCATTTTTTAATTTACGCAAAAATAAGCCCACAAGAATGTAAACATTCCTGTGGGCATTATTAACTATGATATTCTGCTAATTAATAGCACAAACCTTACTCGATGATTGTAGCAACAGCACCTGAACCAACTGTTCTACCACCCTCACGGATAGCGAAACGAAGACCCTGCTCCATAGCTACTCTGTGGATAAGATCTACTGTCATCTCTACGTTATCACCAGGCATGCACATCTCTGTACCAGCTGGAAGCTCGCAGATACCAGTAACGTCTGTTGTTCTGAAGTAGAACTGTGGTCTGTAGTTGTTGAAGAATGGTGTATGACGTCCACCTTCATCTTTTGTCAATACGT
>JAFQIQ010000184.1 GCA_017397445.1 Lachnospira sp. | reverse complement strand
TTATAATATCTCTGGAAACAAGTTTAACCGCATCCACTAACTTTTGCATCAGCTTAAAATTTGGAATGGCAATAGCAATTAAACTAAGTACCTGGACCAAAATCGACCCTACAGACAATGCTATAATCCAATCCATTCCAGCCCCGGTCTCCCTAACTTTGAGAATACCGCCAATACCTATAATAGGTGCATAACACACCATACGAAGCATCATAACACTAACCATCTGAATCTGCTGGACATCGTTAGTTGTTCTTGTGATAAGTGACGCAGTCGAAAACTTATCCATCTCTGTGTTAGAGAAGCTCATAACCTTAGTATAAACTTTACCTCTCAGGTCCCTTCCAATTCCTGCACCGATTCTTGCTGCAAGAAAACCTATGGCAATAGCAACTGCTGCCATCAAAAGAGCCATAGAAAGCATTTTAAGCCCTGCAACCACAAGATACTTTGTCTGTATGGCTTCCATATCAAGCCCTGCCTTTTCATCCTGGGCCTTTGCATAAGCAACTCCCATAGATTTAACCAAGGAACTTCCCATAGTGTCTATAGTCTTTTTTGCTTCCCCTCGTATAGCATCCATCGGAGTTCCAGCCGAAACGCCACCAGACTCACTATTTAACTGAAAAAGATAACCTTTGAGCTGAGTCTTCTGCTCATCTGTCATCTGATGAATAATAAGAAGCGGCAACACAAGCTTCTCATCATACTCGTTAAGTTTTTTCTCATCTGTCACATTAAGTTTGTATATATTACCATCCTTATCGTAACTTCCGTCCCATATTGCTCGCTCATCTTCTGTCATAAATACTTTGGCAAAATAATACTCCTCTTCAACAATTGCCTCCGGCATAACATGGCTGATACCTCCATTCTGAATTCCGGTATCAATTATATCCGATGTGTACTGAGGAAGTGCCAAATCGCAATACGCCTGCAGAAACAAAAGCACTATAATCATAAGTGCTGATTTCCAGTAGGGCGCTACGCTTTTAATAATTCTTCCCATTGTTTCTTTCCTTTCTCAAATAACAGGTTCTATCTATCTTTTGACAATACTCCTTGCAAGTTTATAAATCAATAACACAAGTCCACCTATTAATGCTATTGCTCCTGCTATAATACCTGCTATGGCGAGTCCTGGCAAGTCATCCGCCCCTTCAAGCACTCCACCGGCTGCATTAGCAATTCCTTCCGCAATAGCATCACCTATCACATCCACAGCTCCACCGACTACTTCAACAGCACCTTCTGCTACATCTCCTACAGCATCTATTGCACCGCTTGCAACCTCAGAAGCCACATCAACCATATCCACAGCACCTTCGGCCACTCCGTCAATTACAGCCTCAATGCCCAATTCCCCTGCACCCTCTGCAAGATTTTCGGCCAAGGCCTGACTCCTCTGCTGTCTCTTCATAGCATCCTGTGCTATCATCTGCTCCGTATCAAACATAACTCACAACCTCCTCTTAACATTTAGTAGATATATGACTCGTCCGGATATGAATACTCACCTCTGTAATTAGAACCGTTGTAATGCGGATACTTCACCGGTGCGTACGCATCCTCCTTAAATCCATCATCCTGTGTATATATGTACATGCTGTGGTAATCCCACACAACAAGTTCATCTCTTGCATCCCCTGTAAGATTAATAGCCTCTGCACACATAGTCGGATGTCCGTCATCCGGAAATACTACCGCCTGAATTCCGGTGCCATCAATCAAGCCGCCTCTTTCAACATCAGCATTGAGAAGAATCAAATCTCTGCCATCTCCATCCCAGTTAACCGGGGTAAGCATATTGCCATTAAGCTCATTCTCAAACTCCCAGATTGGCTCGCCCTGCGAGTCATAAAGATATATTATGCCCTGGTGCCCCCAATAATTCACAACCGCCAGTTCAAATCCTTCTCTATCCGGACAATAGTTACCCGTACTGATTCTCTGAGCATGGCCTATGTCATCCCTCCTAATGATATTACCTTTGT
>JAFQIQ010000183.1 GCA_017397445.1 Lachnospira sp. | reverse complement strand
GCCGTGTACCAGGTTGAGAATTGTGCAGTTGCCCTTACTGCGGCGGCATATCTTGATAAGGAATGCGGTGTGAGAATGGAAGCGGAAGCGGTACGTAGGGCAGTAAGGCTTACAAATTGGAGTGGGCGTATGGAGGAGATTGAAGACAGGGTGTACGTGGATGGTGCACATAATCCTGAAGGGATTGAAGCCTTTGTGCGTTCGGTAAGAGCTATTGTTAATGGCGCCGGTGCGTGCCTGTTTTTCTCAGTGGTTAATGATAAAGATTACACAGCCATGATTAAGACTTTATGTGAAAGTAATTTGTTTGACTGTTACGTGGTTACACAGATTGCGGGAAGCAGAAAGCTGGAAGGCAAGAGAATAAAGGATATATTCTGTCAATACACGGATAGAGATGTCATAGAATATGACGATGTAAGAGAGGCGTATAATTACGCAGTGAAGAGAAGCCGGCAGGAGAATGCGTATTGTTTCTGTGCAGGCTCATTGTATCTTGTGGGAGAGATAAAGACATTTTGTGAAAGTAGATGAAAGGGAGACCGGTATGATTGATTTTGAAGATGAACTTAAGAAGTTTCAGCCAATACTTGAGGTAGATGATGCGGAGGATGCTATTTATAATATTGATGCACCGGATTTGACGGAGTTAATCGGCAAGATAGTTGAAGAGGTGTCGGATAAGTAACAGGCATGGCGTGTTCGGATGAGCACCCGAGGGCTAGAAGAGAGGAAAACTATGAAATGTTATAAATGTGGTGCCACTTTGGCGAAGGGCAGCAGGTGTCCGCAGTGTGGTGTTGATGTAGCGTTGTATAAGAAGAGTATTGCGATGTCTAACGCATACTATAATGCGGGACTTTCTAAAGCAAAGGTCAGAGATTTGTCCGGAGCTGTAGAGAGTCTTAAGATGAGCGTAACTATTAATAAGAACAATATAGAGGCAAGAAATCTTTTAGGGCTTGTTTATTGTGAGATGGGTAATGTAGTGGAAGCTCTGAGTGAGTGGGTTGTAAGCAAAAACCTCAAGACTGAGAATAATCCTGCAGGAACGTATATCAAGCAGATACAGTCCAATCAGAATAAGTTTGAGCAGATTACCATAGGGATAAAGAAGTATAATCTTTCTTTGAATTATGCAAGGGAGGGCAGCTATGATATGGCTGTTATTCAGCTTAAAAAAGTAGTGGCTCAGAACCCTAAGCTTATAAAAGCACAGTTGCTTCTTGCTTTGCTTTATATTAAAGACGGCGAGTGGAATAAAGCCAGAAAACCACTGGCGATGGTTCTTAGAACGGACCGCAATAACACACTTGCACAGCTTTATATGAGAGAGATTGAAGAAGAGTTGCAGTTAAAGAAGAAAGATGGTGTGTTCTCATCAAAGAAGAGTAAAGTTGAAGATAAGAAGGAGCTTAACGGCAACGACGTTATTATTCCGAGGTCTTCTTACAGAGAACCGACTAATGGTGCAATTACGGTTATTAATATATTGCTTGGTGTTATTATTGGTGCGGGACTTATATGGTTCCTTATTACTCCGGCAAGATATAAAGGTTTGTCGGCTGAGTATAATAACAGCCTTAAGGAATACAGTGAGCAGTTGTCGGAAAGAAGTGGTGAGATTACCACATTGAATAATGAACTGGAGAGAGTAAAAGAGCAGAAAGCGGAATTGGAAGAGCGATTAGGTGCAGTCAGTGGTGACAATGGCAGCAACAAACTGTTGACGGATATAATTAATGCAGCTAACCGTTATCTTGCAAAAGATAAGGTGGGAGCAGCAGAAGCGGTGTTAGCTATTGATGTTACCCAGTTGCCTACGGATGATGCTAAAAAACTCCACAGCACATTATTATCTGCTACCCGTACAGAAGCGGCAAGCGATTTGTATAAGCAGGGTAAGGCTAAGTATGATTCGAGCAGTTATGCAGAGGCTGCTGAACTTTTTGCAAGAGCCTACAAGTGCGATAGCACAAAGGCCGAGACTGCATATTATGCAGCTAAGTCATATGATTCTATAAACAATACTTCTGAGGCCAAAAAGTACTTTAAGTATATTGTGGATGAATTTAAGACGAGCGGGTACTATGCGGAAGCTGATGCATATGTAAAATCTCATTAATGATATGAATATTTTATCCCTGACGGACAAAAATGTCTGTCAGGGAATTTTTTTATGCGTAGGAACGCTATATGACATTTTTCGCAGGTAAAATGTACTATTATTGACGGGAAAAGGAGGCATGCACATATGGAATTGACTAATATGGCTGAAGAAGGTAGAAAGCAGGCGGATTATATTTATATTGTGTCGGATAACGGTTTAATAATCAGTATGACGGCAGAGCTTGACCATCATCTTGCAGATGAGATGAGAAATATTATTGATGAGGTTATAGACGAAAGAGGAGTAAGCAATGTTATTTTTGACTTTAGTAAGATTGGATTTATGGACAGTGCCGGAATTGGGCTTATAATGGGGCGTTATAAAAAAATACGTGAAAAGGGTTCAATATACATAACAGGTGCCGGAGAGAGTATTAACAGAATTCTGCTGATATCGGGACTGCATAAGCTGGTTGTATCCTGTGGGGATGTTAATGAGGCTGTTATTAAGATAAAGGAAGGTGGAAAGAGATGAGAGATAAGATGGAGCTTAGATTTGAGGCTAAATCTGAGAACGAAAGTTTTGCCAGAGTTGTGGCGGCGGCATTTTGTGCAAGACTTGATCCCACAATAGAGGAAATTACTGATATAAAAACGGCAGTTTCCGAGGCGGTTACTAATTGTATCGTGCACGGATATGAAGGTAAAGATGGCGTTGTTGTTATGTGCTGTGAGATTGTTGAAGATGTTATCGTAATTGAAATAAGTGATGATGGTGTGGGAATTGATAATATTAATCAGGCAATGGAGCCCCTATATACGTCAAAACCGGAGCTTGAGCGGTCGGGAATGGGATTTTCTTT
>JAFQIQ010000182.1 GCA_017397445.1 Lachnospira sp. | reverse complement strand
TAGAAAACTATCCTTTTACAACAGCATAGCGCATCTGACCATACTATTATCAGCATTATACTCCAATTTGTCAGATTAAGCAAGAAAAAGAGCTTTTGCAAAACGGATTTATCTCCAAACTGCAAAAGCTCTTACTCATCGTATTCCTTATATATTTTTCTTATTAAATATAACAGCGGCAACCACTAACTGTATCATACTTAAAAAAGTCACCGCTACCAGGCTATACACATAATCTCCAGTTTCCCCCACGCCTGTTAACAATCCTGAAGCATCTAATAGTCTTGTTGGTAGATAATCTTTAATATCCGCAATCATACTAAGCATATATGACACAAAGAATACTGCTCCTGTTCCTACTGCTACAGCTGAAGGGGAAGTAAAAAGAACTGACATTAACATCATAAGAGCGAGCAACCATATACCCAGCATATATATACAAAAAGCCGCATATACTACGTGTTTAGCGATGCTGTTATCCCAAAAATACTCATTATATGCATATGTAATTCCATAACACATCCAATAACTTAATGTCCACAGCATAATCATTACAAAAGTCTTTGCCATAACTATCTTGGATCTTGAAAGCCCTTTTGTAATCATATTAATCAGCGTTCCCTTCTGAAATTCACCTGCCATAATTGTGCTAAACATAAGAAGAAAAACTATTAATGCCATTGGAACATTTTTATAGTACTGGGTCCATGAGGTTTGTGCATCTACCACAACTTCTGTCACCATTAATCCTGTACCTTCAAAGCTGTCCGAAAACTGTTCCATCATCCAAGGTGTAAGCTTCGCAATAGCCGGATTCATAATGCCAAAAAGTGCAAATACCACCAACAAAATCAGCAGCTTTCTTGTACGCCATACCTCAACACATTCCTTTTTTACAAATGCTGTCAATTGTCTCATCGGCTCACCACCTCCATAAACAAATCCTCGAGATTAGGCTCTAACATTTCCACACGCTGTATAGCCATATTATTCTCTAACAGAATTCCCATTATCTTCATCATATCCTGTTCAGTTTTCTTTTCATATCGCAATTTCAGCGCATTTTCCTGCTTACCGCCTGCATACAATTCACCAAAGCACAATGCATCCTTAGGATTAAGGAATTCTATCTCAAGTCCGGCTCCGCCTCTTGCTCCCTTAACCTCCTCCAAAGTTCCGGAAAGTGCTATTTCTCCCTGATGCAAAAATGCTATTTTATCGCATATTCTTTCCACATCTGATAATATATGCGTAGAGAATATAACCGTAGTTTCTTTCTTAACTTTCGATAAAATATCCAATATCTCTTTTCTTCCCACTGGGTCAAGTGCGGATGTAGGTTCATCACATATTAACAACTTTGGACTATTTAACAATGCCTGTGCGATTCCTAATCGCTGTTTCATACCCCTTGAAAAACCGTGTATCCTTTTGTTAGCACCGGCAAGTCCAACTCGCTCTAATAGTTCATCAACCTTTTTAGCAATCTCATTTCGTGGCATTCCGGTAATCTCACCACACAGAACCAAATACTCTCTCGGTGTCATAAAACTATAAAACTCCGGCACATCCGGAAGATATCCTATGTATCTGTTTGTCTCATTTTGACCATAGCGAACTTTTTTGTCATTAACAATAATCTCTCCACTATCCGCCTGCAACAATCCCAGTATCATCTTCATAGTCGTTGTTTTACCGGCGCCGTTTTGTCCGATGAAACCAAAAACTGTCCCTTCCGGTACAGAAAAACTGATATCTTTCACAATCCGTCTGCTACCAAAAGCCTTTGTAACGTGATTTAATGTAAGCATATCCATTTACGCATCCTCTTTTCCTAACAAAAAATAAAGTATAGGTCCCCAAAATTGCATTCCCACAATAGTAATCACTACCCACAGCGCTCTATTACCACGCTTGTATGTACTATGTGTTAATATGTGGTGCAATGTTACCCCTAACAAAACAAACTCCACGATTGCTATAGGTATTAAAAATGGTAAAATCTCCTGTAACTGTTCTACTGACATATCTTTGTCCTCCTTTATATATAAATTATTAATTATACTTATTTAGTTGTTCCCTTATCTGTTTGAACTCTTCCGTATCGCATATATTCGCAAACATCGGATTGTCAATATCTTGAGAAATCGACTTAAGAATCGTATCCCTGTCTCTAGGTGTCACAGTATACGCATCCATCTTTTTAAAATAATTATCTAAACGGTCAAAATACTCATCACCATGCAGATATAATGCATTGGTAACAAAATCTATTGCACCTTCCACATACATTCTCAACGCAACAATTGCTTCATCCTTCATATTATGCACACTGTAAAATGCAGCCTCAGCATATTTAAACTTAAGATATGTATTAGGGTGCAGCTTGTCCAATTCATAGATTTCAGCAATATGCTTTATACGTTCAATAGTGGCACTCCCCACTGTTTTATCCGACAGCTGCGACATCAGATACAATATGCTATATTCCATTAATGAAAGCACATCATTGAATATACACACCTGATTTATTTCCAATGCCTTGTCAGTATGTCCCAACATTTGATACGCCTGAATTAATATCGATTCCGGCTCACCGTACATCTTATGCTGCAAATCATCATACGCCTTTAATTCCTCAACTGTCATTTGCGGATTGCCTCTTTGAAGTTCTACTATAGCCCTTAACATTTTCACTTTATAGCATATATCCGCATCATTACACTGTCCCTTTATATGTTCACATATCTCGACGGTCTCTTCTAAAATTTCCATTCTCTTATTCTCTTCTGCCAACATATAATGGTTTATAAGTAATACAATCATCTGTAATAATGCCGGATAACACGAATAATACTGCCTTACAAAGTCACGTACTTCTTCCATCACCTCATCAAAAGCTCTTTTAGTAAATTCCGACGCAAATCTCTCATACCATTCCTTTATCTGAATATCCGTAAGCTGTGCTTCATATCCTACCAGCTCGTCTATTGTAATATCATAATATGATGCCAATCTTGGCAGATGCATAATATCCGGCATACTAAGCCCTGTTTCCCACTTGGATACAGACGCTTTAGTAACCCCTAAAAAGTCCGCTATAACCTCCTGAGTAATGCCTCGCTTTCGTCTCAACCATACCAGATTATCAGCTAAATTCATCCGCATCAGAATACCTCCAATTCAAGCTACTTCCAAATTAGTTATTGGGAGCTTTATGCCCCTTCATGATTAAAGTATACTTAAGTTGGATTCTTTTTTCAATGGATTGCCAGTTAACCGCGCAATAAAATAGTCAACCAGCAGGATACTTGATAAAACAAATCGCCCTCTCTCGGTCGCTTGCGCGCGAGCAGCATTGCCAAGTAATTACCTTTATTTTTCCGAGAGTTGCGCATCCTTGCAGAGCCTTTTATATAAAAAAGGACGTACGACAATCGTCGTACGTCCGCATCAAAATTCTATAATTTAATCTTAATTATCACCAACACTGTAGTTAGGAGCTTCCTTTGTGATATGAATATCATGTGGATGACTCTCTCTAAGAGCAGCCGCTGACATCTTCATAAACTGCGCTGTCTCCTGAAGTGTAGGAATATTAGGTGCTCCACAGTAGCCCATACCTGAACGGAGTCCACCCATAAGCTGGAAGATTGTATCCTCAACAAGTCCCTTATATGCAACTCGTCCTTCAACACCTTCCGGAACAAGCTTCTTAGCATCTGTCTGGAAGTATCTGTCCTTACTACCATTCTCCATAGCCGCGATAGAACCCATACCTCTGTATACCTTATACTTTCTGCCCTGGAATAACTCGAATGTTCCCGGAGACTCGTCACAACCTGCAAGCAAGCTACCAAGCATACATACGTTACCACCGGCAGCAATAGCCTTAACAAGGTCACCTGAGTACTTGATACCACCATCTGCGATTACAGGAACACCATAAGTCTTAGCAACTTCATAAGCGTTCATAACAGCTGAAACCTGAGGCACACCGATACCTGCAACAACTCTTGTTGTACAGATAGAACCAGGTCCGATACCAACCTTAACAGCATCTACACCAGCCTCACAGAGAGCCTTTGCAGCCTCGCCTGTAGCAATATTACCTGCGATAACCTGAAGATCAGGGAATGCACCCTTAATATTCTTCAAAGCTGTGATAATGTTCTTTGAATGTCCATGTGCAGAGTCAATAACAACACAGTCAACCTTAGCATCAACAAGTGCCTGAACTCTGTCCATAACATTAGCAGTGATACCAACAGCAGCACCAACAAGAAGTCTTCCCTGTGAATCATGTGCTGATGAAGGATACTTAATCTGCTTCTCGATATCCTTAATTGTAATAAGTCCTCTTAACTTGAAATCATCATCTACAATAGGAAGCTTCTCCTTTCTTGCATTAGCAAGAATCTTCTTAGCCTCCTCAAGAGTGATACCAACAGGAGCTGTAATAAGATTCTCACTTGTCATACACTCCTTGATTGGACGCTTAAAATTCTCCTCGAACTTCAAGTCTCTGTTAGTAATAATACCAACTAACTTACCCGTCTCATCTGTGATAGGCACACCTGAGATTCTGAACTTAGCCATAAGCTCGTTAGCATCTTCCAATGTATTGTCAGGATGAAGATAAAATGGATCTGTAATAACGCCATTCTCTGAACGCTTAACCTTGTCTACCTCTTCTGCCTGCGCCTCTACTGACATATTCTTGTGAATAATACCAATACCGCCCTGTCTAGCCATGGCAATAGCCATTCTGTGCTCTGTAACAGTATCCATTCCGGCACTCATAAGCGGAATGTTAAGCTTAATGTTCTTTGTAAGCTGTGTTGATAAATCAATCATATTAGGTGTTACTTCTGAATACTGTGGTACAAGCAACACGTCATCAAATGTAATACCTTCTCCGATAATCTTACCCATTCTAACCTTATCCTCTCTTTCATAATTATATATACCACTCCTAAGTACTCTTAGGAAAATGTTATCTGAAAATATATCAAAATCCCAACAGAATGTCAAGGCAATTTCTACTGATTTTACAACGTTTTTTCAGTAATGATTAATTATTCATCTGCCTCTTTAGAAATTACTGTCTCAACTTTATACGCACCTCTCGGTGCTACCTTTGAAAGAGCTTCAAGCATTCTCTCATCAGGCTGAATAAATATTCTTTCAGTCTCGTTATCACTGTTAAATGCATAGATAACAATAACACCATCGCTATTATCTCCTGCGGAATAATCACTCGTCCTTACCTGTCTTCTCTCCAATCGCAACGCTTCTTGCGAACCAATGTCTGCAATAAGTTCCGCTCTGGCTATATTATATACACCGCATCTTTTTCTCCATGACTGGGACATAATCTTGTCCACTGTCAGTTCCCCGTCTGTAAGAGAATATTCATACTCAGCATCATAATACTTAAAAATCACTACCGCCACCGCTATAAAAAATGCACACAACAATATACCATACACCCCAACAGCAGGTATAGTCGTAAGCGACAATATCGCCGCCAGTATAGGCAACACTTTATACATACCTGACATCTTAGGTGCTTTTGTCTTTATAATCTGTTCTACAGAACTGCTATATGTATCCATCATTTTTCCCTCCGTACAAACCAATTATACCTCATATTAATTATATCATATCTCAAATACACTTGCAAAATATTTTAAACTAAAAGGGTGCTGTGGCGTGTACACCTTACACTACGTAAAGCATAACCTCAGCACCCTATATAATCTTAATTTCTGAGCATTAGTATTATATTACATCATGCCCATTCCACCGCCTGCCGGCATAGCAGGAATATCTTCCTTAATAGTAGCCACTACTGACTCTGTTGTAAGAAGTGTTGAAGCAACACTTGTCGCGTTCTGAAGAGCACTTCTTGTAACCTTAGCAGGATCGAGGATACCTGCCTCAATCATATTAACATACTGCTCGTTAAGTGCATCAAAGCCTGTTCCTGTCTCTGACTCTCTTACCTTATTGATAATAACTGCACCCTCAAGACCTGCATTAGCAGCGATGTGATAAAGTGGAGCCTCAAGTGCCTTTAAGATAATCTCGGCACCTGTCTTCTCATCACCTGAAAGCTCTGTAACAAGCTTTGCAACCTCCTTAGAAGCATGAATATATGCAGAACCACCGCCTGAAACAACGCCTTCTTCAACTGCTGCCTTTGTAGCTGCCAATGCATCCTCAAGTCTTAACTTGCTTTCCTTCATCTCTGTCTCAGTCGCAGCACCAACTCTGATAACTGCTACACCGCCTGCAAGCTTTGCAAGTCTTTCCTGAAGCTTCTCTCTGTCAAAATCAGATGTTGTCTCCTCAAGCTGAGCCTTAATCTGTGCAATTCTTGCATTAATCTCTTCCTTGCTGCCCTCGCCATCAACGATAACAGTGTTCTCCTTCTGAACCTTAACAGACTTAGCACGACCAAGCATATCAATAGTAGCATCCTTAAGGTCGTAACCAAGCTCCTCTGAAATAACCTGACCGCCTGTAAGAATAGCAATATCCTTAAGCATCTCCTTACGTCTGTCACCATAGCCCGGAGCCTTAACAGCAACTACTGTAAATGTTCCTCTAAGCTTATTAACAATAAGTGTTGTAAGAGCCTCACCCTCGATATCCTCAGCAACGATTAAAAGCTTAGCACCGCTCTGTACAATCTGCTCTAAGATTGGAAGGATATCCTGAATATTAGAAATCTTCTTATCTGTAATAAGGATATATGGATTGTCAAGATTAGCCTCCATCTTATCCATATCAGTAGCCATATAAGCAGAGATATAACCTCTGTCAAACTGCATACCTTCTACAAGGTCAAGCTCTGTCTTCATAGTCTTTGACTCTTCAATTGTAATAACACCGTCGTTAGAAACCTTCTCCATAGCGTCAGCAACCAACTGACCAACCTCAGGGTCACCTGCAGAAATAGCAGCAACCTTTGCAATCTGGTCCTTACCATTAACCTTCTGGCTCATCTTAGCAATAGACTCAACTGCACAGTCAGTAGCCTTCTTCATACCTCTTCTTAAGATAATCGGATTAGCACCTGCTGCCAGGTTCTTCATACCTGCGTTAACCATAGCCTGAGCAAGAACTGTAGCTGTTGTTGTACCATCACCTGCAACATCATTAGTCTTTGTTGCAACTTCCTTTACAAGCTGTGCACCCATATTCTCAAACTTATCCTCAAGCTCGATATCCTTTGCAATTGTCACACCATCATTAGTGATAAGCGGTGCACCAAATGACTTGTCAAGAACTACATTACGTCCCTTAGGACCGAGTGTTACCCTTACTGTATCAGCGAGCTGATTAACACCAGCCTCCAATGCTTTTCTGGCCTCAATGCCATACTTAATTTCCTTTGCCATCTTCAAATCCTCCAATTAATATTGATGTAAAATCTTTCTATAAATAATTACTCGATAATAGCAAGAATATCTGACTGCTTAACAATAATCAATTCCTCGTCATCAAGCTTAACTTCTGTTCCTGAATACTTAGAGTAAATAACTTTATCTCCAACCTTTACCTGCATAGTAACTTCCTTGCCGTCTACCATACCACCAGGTCCTACAGCAACGACCTCTGCCTGCTGTGGCTTTTCCTTAGCCTGACCAGGTAATACGATACCTGACTTTGTTGTCTCTTCTGCAACCAATGCTTTAATTACGACTCTGTCGCCCAAAGGTACTAATCTCATCTTAATTTCCTCCATTCTCGCATCAAATGCTGTTGTTAGCACTCTTTTTATTTGAGTGCTAATTTCAATATAACTAAAATATCACTCTGTCTTTTATTTGTCAACAGCTATTTCAAATATATTATTGTTTTTAGAATTTGATTATAATTATTTTATTTTTTTACTCCCAAACTGATTGTTTTCCCATAATAAAACAAATACTGCTGAGCAAATCCGCCATAGGCTCCGAATCTTTCAACACCGAACTGTTCTATCTTTTCCTTGGATGTATCCTTCCCGTCAAAATACAGATACTCCATAATCCTTTTAATCCACACATCCACCGGAAATGCTTCGTATCTTTGCAACCCAAAAAGCATAACGCAATTGGCAACCTTCGTTCCCACTCCCTTTATTTGCATCAACGATTCACGACACATGTCAAGTTCTGCGTTCCTTAAACTGCTTTCTTCTAATCTGCCTCCCACTACTGTATCCACCGCATTTTTAATATATGGTGCCCTAAAACCGGTCTTACATGCCCTAAGCTCCTCTTCACTTATATTAAGCATCTGCTCCACCGTCGGAAAACTATAGAATTCCTCCTGCCCGATACACCCAAGGTAATCCCCGTATCTTTTTGATATCTCAGCCACTATCTGCTTAATATGAGGAATCTGCTTATTCTGTGAAATAATAAAAGAAATAAGCGTTTCAAAAAAATCTTGCTTTAACAGGCGGACACCCCACATCATCTCTATAGCTTCCTTTAATTTACTGTCTTCTTTTAATAAATGTGCTTTAATAGCCGCGTAATCCCTATCCAAATCAAAATATTCCCGCCAGACCTGTTCAAACTCATCCGGAGTAGTATCGAAGAAAATCAGTTTTTCTTTTTCCTGCTTAATATGTAACATTTTCCCTTTTGCACTAATACCGTACTCATTCTCACCCAGCTTAATAAAATGAAAACACTGTCCACACTCTATCGTCTGCCCCAAATCAAAGTCTTTTATATCCTTTACTATTACATCACTTTTAGCTTCCTTAACCTTCATAAGTTACTCCAATTAAATATTTTGTTAATATTATATAACTTTATTCGACTAATTTCTACAACACATTTTTCCAAAAGTATTGTCAAATATTTTTCTTTCGTATATAATATAGGTACAAATTGGTGAATTGTGTTTTCGATTAGTTAATCGACTAGAGATAGATTTGGATTGAGAGGGATAATAATTATGAAAAGAAGATTTTACAAAACCATTGTTGCCTGCTTACTGCTTGTTACTATGCTTTTTGCAACCGGTTGTGACATTCCGTTCTTCACACCTACAACTAAGATTGAGAATAAAACTCAGTTGTACGACAATATCGTAAGTTGTATGGAAAGGAATATAACGGAGTTTACATTTATATACACAGGGGAAGATGCCGATACTGTATTGGATATGAATACTATCCTCAACAGTATATCCGGACTTAAGTCAATCGAATACGAAATGGTTTCTTCAGTTTCCGGCGACAAAGTCACATTGAACATGTCTTACTGGGACAGTGATGCAATCATATACGCATATCGTAATGCGAACGCTTCTTATCTTACCGACAGACAGAAAACTATGTACGACAAGTACATTGCAATTATGAACCTTTGTACATCTAAGAGCAATAGCGCTTATGAAAATGAAAAATCTGTTTACAACTATCTTGTTGATAATATTACCTATGACAAAAAGATAGAATCACATTTTAATGCATACGAGGCACTTACAGAAGGTCGTGCCGTTTGTGCAGGATACTCAGAAGTCTTCAGGACTCTTATGGAGCTTTTAGGATACGAATGCATTACTGTCAGTGGAACAGCGGACAACGAGAATCATATGTGGAATGCAATTAAACTTGGCAACGAATGGTATCAGGTGGATGTAACCTGGGGTGATACTGACGAAGACAGTTTGAATCCTGTAAGGGTTTACGCATACTTTAATATAAACGAACCGGAGATGGCACTTGACCATACACGTACCTCAGTCCTTCCGGACAGTTATAAAGAAGGTATACGTTATACATATGCAAGCTATGAAAGCGTTCCTGTAATCTACTCACAGAAAGACCTTAACACTCTTGTTTCTACAGCTTTAAAAAGCAAACAGCCTACTGTTGAGTTCATTGCAAAAACAGATATTAATGCTAAGAGTTCATTTACATTAGCCAATGTAAGCTGCTCATACACTATGAGCACTATCGAAAAAGAAGGCATGTATTATTACTCTATCAATTGCACATACTATTAAAATTTAATGGGGCACCGTACGGTGCCCCATTTTATTATGAACTATCTTGACTTTTTCTTAGGTTCTTCAGGTAATAATGATGCTACCTTTGTAATAGCCCGCGGCAACGAATCCTTCGCATTTTTCCACGGCTCGTTGGCATACTTATGGTCAAACTTATTAACAAACCACTCCACATCATCACGCACTCTTTCCATTCCGGATATGAAAGCTCCATTAGTTTCCTTTATGAATCTTTCATAAACCTCTCCCGAAAGTCCCTTTGCCGCGGCATCAACAAGCATTCCATAATGACTGACACAAAATCCTCTGCTACCTGCATACTTCTTCCTAAAGGACTCATCCTGTTTATACAGATACATTATAGTATCTATATAACGCTCAAATGTATTATTTATCTTATCACACACAAAGCATGAGCACTCAAGTTTTTTCGTATAATCCGAAACACTAAGCTGCTTTCCCTTATTAAAAAGAGTTTTTCCTTTCACAGGCTCCCCTGCCAGCTGCTTAATATCATATATAACACGATCCATATGAGTTTTCATTACCAGAGCAAAACCTAAACGATTCTCCATTTCATACACCTGTCTGATATGCTTCTGACAAAATCCCAACTCATCCGTTTTCGCCCTAATATCATCCTCCATATAACTCGGTCCCATGGCATACTCCACTGCATTATCTTCTAATGTAGTGTACATAGCACATATAGGACATTCGCATTCGCTATCAAATGCATCATTAACCGGAATTGTAAATATCTTTTCTTTCATCCGCAGTCCTTTCTATATCACAATCGTATTTCTAAAACCTCTTTAACACTATTATATCTTCTTTATCACTCAATAGCAATTAACTATTTATTACATTTCCAGCCCTTGTCAAATGCAGGATTAAATGCATAAAAATTCTTCGAATCCAGTTTATCCTGCACTATTCTTAACGCCTCACCAAATCTCTGGAAATGCACTATTTCTCTCTGTCTCAAGAACTTCAAAGGCTCCAACACATCCGAATCATCAGTGAGTCTTAAAAGATTATCATAGGTCTTTCTCGCCTTCTGCTCAGCCGCCAAATCTTCAAACAAATCTGCAATAACATCTCCGGAAGACTGAAACTCCACTGCTGTAAACGGAATACCTCCGGCCGCCTGTGGCCAAACACCTGCCGTATGGTCTACATAATATGCCTCAAACGGAGTTCCCTTAATCTGCTCCATGGAAAGATTTCTTGTAAGCTGATGAACCATTGTACTCACCATTTCTAAATGATTGAGTTCTTCTGTACCCACATCTGTAAGTACAGATGCAACTTCTCTGTACGGCATGGCAAATCTCTGTGAAAGATATCTCATAGATGCACCAATCTCACCATCAGGTCCACCATATTGACTTATTATCATAGCCGCAAGTGTCGGATTAGTCTGTTTAATACATATCGGATATTCTAATCTCTTCTCATAACTCCACATAGCTTACCCCTCCATCTCCCAAGGCATTGGTGTCATAACCCAAGTCCAGTAATTGTCATCATTAACATCGGTAAATCTAAGTGGTCCGCATATTTCGTTATATCTTTCCACACACATCTTGTACTGTTCTTTCATCTTTGCAAAATACGCAAGAGCTTCCCTGTCTTCCGGATGCGTATCAAGATAAAGCATCGTCTCAACTAATGCAAACCCTGTTTCATACACGCACTTAACAACAGACTTTCTGTCACGCATTTCCATCTGCATCGGACATCTTTCCTGCATTCTTGAAGAAATCTGTTCCTGTGGACACTGGCCCATTCTTCTCATTCCATTATTCATAGCCATAATTATCTGCAACCTCCTTTAAAAGGTTTATCGAGAATTGCAAATAACGTCCCTCTGACAAGCGCCTTATCAGGCTCATAAAGTGATTCCCAATGCTGCCATGGAACATATGCCATACTTGGAACCTGCTTATCTTTCTGCACAGAATTATTCATACATTTATAATCCATATATACTCCATTATTATTGTTCAATATATTATATGGAGTATTATTAAAAATGTGAAACCCTGTCATCAGGTTTGAGCCTGCATATGCCAACTACTGGCACATCACTTCGTATCCATCTTCTGTAACATGCACCATTATCTCCCATTGCGCCGATGGTGCACCATCATCAGTATATACCGTCCAATCATTATCCTCATCTATGTATATATCTGCCACGCCCATATTAATCATAGGTTCTATAGTAAATACCATTCCCGGTGCCATCACCATACCCGTGCCTTTTCTAATAACATAGCTGACAAATGGTGTCTCATGAAACTCCACCCCTATTCCGTG
>JAFQIQ010000181.1 GCA_017397445.1 Lachnospira sp. | reverse complement strand
CAACTGAGCTATCTCGCCATATTAGGTTTATATGGGACCAATAGGGCTCGAACCTATGACCCTCTGCTTGTAAGGCAGATGCTCTCCCAGCTGAGCTATGATCCCATATGCAAGAGCTCGCCTCAAGCGAACTGACTTGCTTATTATAATACGTGATTCAAAATGTGTCAAGCACTTTTTTAAAGTTTTTTTAAATTCTACAAAACTGCAAGAATTAGGACTTTTCACATTCATCTCAATAACAGTTATATTCTCTTCTAAATACAAGTCAATTTTACACAAAATGTTTTGATAAAACCATTCAACAATATTCGATATTATGTTACAATGATTAAAATATCCAGTCATATGGTGCATTTTTTAAATTAACACCCTATGACTAAAAAGTACGAGGTGAAACATATGAAATATCGCAATCCTATTATTCCGGGATACAATCCGGACCCTAGCATATGTCGCGTAGGCAATGACTACTATCTTGTTAACTCAACATTTGAATTTTTCCCGGGAGTGCCTATCTATCACAGCACTAATCTTGTCAACTGGGAACTTATCGGACACTGTCTTACACGACGCAGTCAATTAGAGCTTGATGGTTGCAGAAACTCCGGTGGTATATATGCACCAACCATCAGATATCATGATGGCACATTTTTTATGATTACCACCAATGTTACTGACAAAGGAAATTTCGTAGTACACACTAATGATATTCGTGGCGAGTGGTCTGAGCCTGCTTGGATTGACCAGGGTGGAATTGACCCTTCTCTTTTCTGGGATGATGACAATCGCTGTTACTATTGCTCTACCGGTTCAATTGATGGTATCCGGGGTCTTGTGGCATTCGAAATCAATCCGTTCACAGGCGAAATTCTTTCCGAAAAAAGCTTATAAGCAAGGGATGCGGCGGCCAATGTGCAGAAGGCCCTCACATATACAAAAAAGATGGTTACTATTACCTTATGGTAGCTGAAGGCGGCACTGAATATGCACACCGCGAAACTATGCAACGTTCAAAGTGCATATGGGGACCGTATGAAGCATGTCCACACAATCCAATTATCTCTCACAAAGAATATAAAAAAAGTGAAATACAAGCCACAGGTCATGCAGATCTTGTAGACGATGCAAACGGAAACTGGTGGCTGGTGTTCTTGGGAATCCGCCGCTTTAGTCACGCTTTATTACATAACCTTGGGCGCGAAACATTTTTAGCCCCGGTAAGCTGGGATGACGAAGGCTGGCCTGTAGTAGGTTATAACGGCAACGGCACCATCGAACTTGAAACAGATGCACCACTTCCGGATGCTGTACACCCTGTTGACCACAGTGTTACTATAGATTTCCACAAAGGCACACTTGACAATCGCCTTTTTTACACAAGAAATCCAATTATGGAAAACTATATACACACTCCACTTAGCGGCACTTTAAAGCTTATCGGAACTGATATAACCATTAACGAACCCGGTGCTTCGCCTACGATTATGAGTTTCAAGCAACCGCAATTTACAACCACGGTTACTGCAAAGCTTATCCTGCCCGAAACTAACGCCCGTCGTTGCGGCATAGCTGCTTACTACAACAACGACTATCACTATGAAATCTATGTAGGAAACGACTCTGATGGGCAATATGTAGGTTTTTACAAGCACATCCACGATATGGGTGTCGAGCTTGTAAGAATACCTATTTCAAGTGAAAACAATGATTCTGTTGTTATATTCAGAATAGACACAGACAGAGAGAAATACACATTCTCTTACGCATTAACAAAAGATGTTTCTACTCCACGTAATGAACCCGCTTATATTACTGTAGGTTCAGGTCTTAATGCCGGATTAAGTACCGAGGGCACTAAAACTATGACTTTCACCGGAACCCTTTTCTCACTGTTTAGCGAGAAGGGCACAGGTACATTTGCTGATAAGGTTGAACTTACCATCAATCCTGACGTAGATTACAAATTATAATACACAAACGGGTGTCTGCTACACAGCGAACACCCGTTACAATTGGTCTATATTACTTTTTAATCTTGTTTAACTGCTCATTAAGTTCTAACAACTGTTCCTTAGTAAAATGCACACCAGTCATTCCCATGAGACCGGTAAGACGAAGCACTGTAAAACCTCCCATCATCTGCATCATACCTTCACTCATCTCAAAGCCTGCCATGCCGCTAGAACCAAGCCCTTTAGTAATCTGACTCATTACGCCTCCAAACAACTGCTTACCTTCCGCATTTGCCATAATATCGCTAATTTTATCGTTAAGAGAGAAACACCCCTCCGGTGCTGTTATATCAAACCAGTTAAGAATTGCCCCCTTCTCCTTCAAGCGATAATCCTCGTTGAACTTATCCACCTTATTGATTACACTGTCATCCTCGCATGCATTCGCAATAGCAACAATCTTTGAACGTCCCTGGTTTGGTACATCAAAAGTAAAGAAATGAGACTGACTTGTCTGCTTACCAATACTTGCCCCATTAACATAAAGCTCCACTTCCGGCTGATTAGAATACACTCTTATCCTAGTCACATCTTCAACCCTGTCTATATAGCGCTTGCCGCAAATATGAACAAACGGAGTGTCCGTAAGCCACGCCTTATACGCATAGAACGCATCCTTCTTGTACTTTCTGTCAAATGTTACCAGCCCCTTATGATTCTGACCATTCTCACCGCCTTCATTACGGGCATCCGCACCAAAATCAAACATATTCCACACATGAGTAGCCCAAATATACGGTCTTGTAAATAATTGCTTAATCAATTCCTCATGATAATATGCCTGATATTCTTCTGTATAATCTCCCTGATGCGGCTCTGAACTGTGCCAGTTAAGTGCCTCACAGCCATATTCACTGACACCTATCGGAATATTAGGAAATTCTTCATGAAATTTATCAAACCAAGGACCATTCATAGAGGTATCACCACCGTACCAGCCAAAATAATGATTGTATGATACTACATCCGGAATCTGTACATACGGATCATGCATATCGCACATAGAGACACATGCAATAACGGTTTTTCTTGTAGGGTCCATCTCATGAACCATATCATTAAGAAGTTTATGATTCTCCATCAAATCCTCACTATTCTCGTTAGACATCGTAATCTCATTAGATAGGCCCCACACCACAATACTTGGATGATTATAATTCTGCGTAATAAGCTCCTTCATCTGAGAAACTGTATTATCCTTCCCTTCCGGCATATGCTTCGAAATATACGGAATTTCTGCCCAAACCACCATTCCTCTTTCATCGCACAAGTCATAAAAATAACGGTCATGCTGATAATGTGCCAGACGAATGGTATTAGCTCCCATTTCACATATTAAGTCCATATCCTGCGTATGATGCTCAGGTAGCAATGCATTACCGTACCCCCATCTGTCCTGATGTCGTGATACACCACGAAGCGGATAACTTTCTCCATTGAGTATAAACCCTTTCCGGGCATCTATTTCAAATGTTCTGCAGCCAAACCGGGTGCACACGTTATCAAGCACATTGTCCTGCTCCATCAGGCAAACCTCTGCAGTATACAGATAAGGATTCTTCCTGCCCTGCCAAAGGTTCACATTGGAAATCTTTAACTGAGCTACTCCCTGTTCTCCCGACTTCACCGCACACTCTGTTGAAGCAACCTCTTTACCATCTGCATCTTTTATGCTGTATACAAGTCTTTGCGAAGATTTTGCATCCTTTAGATAAACCACTACCTCAACATTAGCATCCCTGCCCTCTATGCAAGGTGTTACCTTAATTCCCGGTCCGCCATAATACTCCAAGTCAAAATGTGACTCATTCACTGCAATTATATTGACATCTCTGTACAATCCACCATAAAATGTGAAATCTGCCATCTGTGGATACACATAATTATTCTCCGCATTATCCACCTCAACAACCACTAAATTCTTATCTTTCAGATGGTCTGTCATATCAATTCTAAAAGTTGAGTAGCCACCATCATGATGTGATAACTTATTTCCATTTACATAAACATTAGCCGATGAATTTGCACCGTTAATTTCCATATAATACTTATCTGCGACAGGAAGCTCTGATTTATCCAGTTCTTTTGCATAATAACAGGTACCACGATAATAATCATTACCACCATCCTGACCATCAATATTATTCCATGTGTGTGGTAATGTTACCCACTCCCATCTTTGAGGCATTGATTGGGGCACCTCGTCCGTATTCTTAGTAAAAGCCCATTTAGTATTAAAATTAATAACCTGTCTCATCCGAACTCCTCCTCTTTCTTTTTAATGCTTCTACATTAGCATCCACCTGCTTTTTATGAAGCGGATACCAAAACCACAATACCAGTGCCAGCAAAAAGAAACCTACCGCCGGTACCAATGTTGCAATATTATAAATTCCATTAACTACGCCTTCATCAAACGCAGTGGCACTGCTGTACCCTATAGCAGTCAGTAATGCCCCTGTAAGTCCGGCCGATGCCGCCTGTCCCAACTTTCTTGCAAAAGAATACAATGCATATACAGCGCCATCTTCCCTAATACCATTTTTAAGTTCGGCATAGTCAATAACATCAGTTATTAAGGCCCATGAAACCATAGAAAATATTCCAAGCCCAATCCAGCTAAGCCCCTGAATCACTATATATACCCAAACATTATCAGGTCTTAAAACAAACAATATAATACACACCACTACTGCAAGTAAATTAGACGCTACACTCACCTCTGCCTTTCCATATTTCTTTGCCAAAGGCTTAGCTAATACAGCAGCTATGGACATGCCTATCACCATAGTAATCGTAGATGCAGATTGTGCCGTTGCATTCTTATAATAATTAGGATATACATAATTAGCCATTGACTGCATCGTCAGCTGCGCAAGAAGCATAACTATTGACGCAACTATAATTGATATAAGCGCTCTGTTTTGCAAAGCATTTTTAAACATAGTCACTACACTATTTTTTTCTTGAATCTTTTCATCAGTTACCGCCTTTACACGCTCCGTAGTCAGTGTATAACACAACAGATAACATCCAACAGCCAGCAAAGAAAACACTCCTGCCACTACAGTAAATCTTCCGCCGTTAAGAACTACCGTATCACCAACCGTGTCATACGCAACAAGCGGAATTCCTGCTCCTACAATCAAACCAGCAAGCACGCCTCCCATAGTTCTGTAAGTTGATAAAGACTGTCTGTCATCCGGTTCCGCAGAAATCGCAGATGCCATTGAACCATACGGAATATTAATAGAAGTATAAAATATCGAACCCCAAAGAATATAAGTTATAAATAAGTATATAATCTTAAAGGTCATCGGCATATCTGCCAAACTGCTTTGGTATATTAGGAAAGAGGATATTGCAACCGGTGCACACATCCTTCTTATCCACGGTTTAAATTTTCCAACCGGTGTAATTCTACTCCTGTCACATATACGTCCCATTGCCACATCCGTAAACGCATCCACGAATCTGGCAATCATCATAACTACACCTACAACAGCGGCTTCCACCCCCATCACATCCGTGTAAAATTTGAGCAAAAAACTTGATGATAATAAAAATGTAAAATCATTTCCAAAATCTCCAAACAGATAACCCAGCTTATCACTAAGACCAAACGGCTTAATATTTGCTTTTTCTTTCATAAGAACACTCCTTTCCCTTCAAAGAAAGCATTCCCCATTTACAACGGTATATTCTTTATTTGCTTTATTTACTTGCATATTTTTTAATTTAAGTGTATCATTATAGATAAGATTTGGTTGGGATAGTAGCAAACTAATCCCTCGGGAGGTAACTATGGAAGAAAAAAGACGTTCAAAGCGTATTAAAGCTCACTTAGAATTAAATGTATCTTCGCTTTTCAAGCAGGACAACTATTTAGTAGAGAATATCGATGCACCAATTACCGTTGTTGATGTATCACGTCACGGTATCGGTTTCACATCTAAGAGTTTATTACCTGATGGTTTCTATTTCAACGCTTCACTTCAGTTAGGTGATGAAGACAATATTCTTTATTGTGTTGTAAAGATTATAAGAGTCATCGGTCCTAATGAAGAAGGCGAATATCACTATGGTTGTGAATATGTAGGTATGCCTGGCATTCTTATGTATATTTTCGATGAATTTGAAGCAGCTAATGCTGATCAATAATCAAAAAGCTTGAGCGGAGACAACTCCACTCAAGCTTTTTTTATTACGCAAACATTGAATTGACAATCTGTATATTTTCACCGTCCACAACATTATCCTTTGTTGCCTTAAAATCAGAATTGGCAATAACAATATCTGAAATTGTATCAGGTCTTCCTGTTATAGGTTCAATCTTAACCGCCACATCTGCACCGGTGCAATGAATACGATTCATCCTAATATCCTTAAAGTAAGGAACATCCTCTTCATTATCCTTCTTAATTTCCTCATTACGGTTAAGAAGATTTAATACATATCCCATAGTAAGAATAATGGCCTCATTCTTTATGTTAACCATATTAATGTCGTTTATTTCTATATTTTCAACGACACCTCCTCTTCCCATCGCACTCTTCATGCGGATTCCAACGTCTGTACCAATAAATGTGCAGTTCTCAACGAGAATATTTTTCACACCTCTTGACATTTCACTGCCTATAACAAAACCACCATGCCCTTCATTAACAAGGCAATCATGGATATATAAGTTCTCACAAGGTCCTTCAAAGGTTCTTGCCTCAGCATTCTTACCTGACTTAATGCAGATAGCATCATCGCCGGTTTCAAACACATTATCATGAACATGTACATTCTTACACGACTCAATATCAATACCATCACCATTCTGTGCATAATAAGGGTTACTCACACTTATGTTGCGAACAGTTAAGTTCTCACAGAAAAACGGATGAATATTCCATGCCGGCGAATTCATAAAAGTAACGCCCTCAAGCAATACATTAGTACAATATCTCAAACTAACCATAACCGGTCTGTAAAAGTCATAATATGGTGCCGCCATGGAAAGAACAGAGTCATCATTGCCCTGTATATTTTTTTCATTGCCTACATATGCACTTTCTGTAGGGAACCATACACCATGTTCTTTAGTTGCAAGAACATACGGACTCTTCTTAAGCATAGCCTGCCACTGCTTATCAGTCACCTTAAACTGCTTTACAGGTCTCCAAAGCTCACCGCTTCCATCAATATAACCATAACCTGTTATGCCAATGTTGCTGGCCTTATGTGCAGTAATAGGCGACACTGTACGTATAGCCTGCTGTCCTTCATAATTAGTTATTATCAAAGGATATTCTTTCTTATTCTTAGAGAATTTAATGGTTGCCTGTTTCTCAAGATGCAGATTAACATTGCTCTTTAACCTTATGGGACCTGTAATCCAGATACCTGCAGGAACTATTACCTTACCTCCTCCAAGGTTAGACACGGTATCAATAGCTTTGTTAATTGCTTCCGCATTAAAGCTACCGTCCTCCATAGTGCCTTCACTTACAGATGCTCCAAAGTCCGTTATGCACACACTTCTTTCCGGAAACTCCGGAACTTTAATCACAAAATCGCTCGCCTTCATAAGCACTCCTTTAATTCCACTTATAATCATCCAATGTTACAAATGTGTAGCCCTGCTTGTGAGCTTCATCAATAAAATCATCCAGAATTGCCACATTAGTATCAGATACCGTATGCAAAAGAATAACAGCTCCCGGATGTAATCTTCCTGTTACTGTGGCAAGTGCACTTGACTCCGATGGTTGCTTAGCTGTATCCCAATCCACATGTGCTATTGACCAGAATACTGATTTATATCCCTGTGATGTAACAAGTTCAAGTGAACTTACTGAATTCTCACCTGTTGGGAATCTGAAATACTTACAGTCATAGTTAAATTTAGATTTTAACAGACTGCTTACTCCCCATAATTCTTCAGCCATCTGTGTTCTTGAAATCTTAGTAAATACAGGATGCGTCGTACTGTGATTACCAACTACGTGGCCTTCGTTAATCATTCTCTGAACAACATTGCCATAACCTGTCACGAATGGTTTTGTGCAGAAAAACGCAGCCTTTACATTCTTAGTCTTAAGAACATCTAATATCTTTGGTGTATTATTGTTATACTCATAACCGCAGTCAAATGTAAGATATAACACCTTATTCTGTGACTTTGTATCAAGGGCCAACGCTTCAATTCCCTGGCTCTTAAGTTTATCAAAACGAGCCTGATTGTCTATGGAAATCTGATGTGGTTTACCATCCTTAGCATATCCGTAACCCCAGCCTTTCCCAGTTGTATCAAGACCTCTCTTATTGTCCGGATCATACACTGTATACTTACCTTCAACCACCAAAGAGTTGATATTACCATCAGCCTGTGGAGCCTTAGTTGGTGTCTGTGTAGATCCTGCCTGAGTTTGTTTTTCTGTCTCTTTCTGAGTTTCCTTCTGCGTTCCTGCCTCTGTTCCTGAAACTACATTCTGCGATGAAGATTCCTGTGTCACAGACTGTGTCTCACCTGATGCCGTACCACCTGTCTGTGTACTTCCCTTGTCCGCACAACCTGTAACAAGTACTGTCGTCAACGCAAATATCGCTATTATTCTTTTAAAATTTCTGTTCCTCATAATTGTCTCCCTTAGCATTAGTTTATAACAGTATTATCTTGCCTCTGCCGCTTTCATAAGATGTTTTGCAAGTACTGACGTTGTTACTGAACCTACTCCGCCCGGTACCGGTGATGCAATTGCAGCAATATCTGTAATTGCATCAAAATCAACATCACCACAAAGGTTCCCATTCTCGTCAACATTGATACCAACATCAATCACTACCGCATCCTTAGCAACATACTCCGCCTTAATCATCTTCGCCACACCTGCCGCCGCAACCAGGACTTCTGCATTTCTGCAGGTTCCTTCCATATCAGCAGTTCTTGTATGGCAAATCGTTACCGTTGCATTCTTTTTCATAAGAAGCATAGATACCGGCTTACCGATAACTAAACTTCTTCCAACAACAGTAACTCTCTTTCCCGTAAGATTAACACCTGCAAAATCCAGCATCTCAATTACTGCTTCCGCTGTACATGGTGCATATCCACTCTCATCTCCCGCATATACCTTTGCAAGATTCATCGGAGAAATTCCATCCAAATCCTTTCTTGGATCAATACGATTTTCAATAGCTTTCTCATCCAAATGCTTTGGCAATGGACGAAGCAACAAAATACCATCAATATCGCTATCATTATTAATCTTATCAAATTCAGCCTGAAAATCGCAATTGTTAATATCTTCCGGGAACACAAAAGAAGTGCACCTAAAACCGATTTTATCCATCTTCTTAGTAGCGCCTCTTTCATATGACATATCGTCCGGTCTTTCACCTACTCTGATAATCGCAAGATGCGGCACTGCTCCATCGAACTTTTCCAACTTTGCAATAAGCTCTGCATTAATCGCCTCTGCAACCGGCAAACCCTTTAAAACTTCCATAACATACCTCCAATTATCGTATTCTATCCATTACTGCATCGAATATCTCGTCAGCAAGATCATTTCCTTCTGCAAGAAGTTCGTCAGCCTTAGAATTCATATCCTCTGCAACCGCTTCATTCTTCATAAGTTTAGTGTTAATGAATACATTTAAAGAAGCACCGTTAAGTGCTGCCTTTGCCATCTGAATACCAACACCTACATCACTTATTGCAAGTGCACTACCGATAACAGCAAGTCTTTCAAGAATCTTCATAGCTTCCAAAACTTTCTCCATAAGGGCAAGCGGTGCCTCACTGGCTACTACAAGAGCCTTCTCCATAACTTCCTCACGAACCACAAGCTCTTCCGGTGTATTCTTTGGAAGACCATATGCCTTCGACAATGGTTCAAAAGCTTCTGCGTCCTTATCCATATATGTAACCAGTTCCTTTGTTAAAGCTTCTGACTTAACAATAACTTCTTCTATCTCCTGCTGATACTCTGCGTACTTCTTCTTTCCTGTTGTAAGATTAGCAACCATGGTTCCAAGTGACATACCAATAGCCGCCGCATAGGCACTGGCACCTCCGCCTCCGGGTACAGGTGCGCTTGATGAAAGCACCTCCAAAAAATCATTCATATTCTGATCTGCCATCATAATTCTATCTCTCCTTCAAATACAGTTTCTGCCGGACCTTCCATAAAAACAGTGTTCTTAACTCTGTCCCATCTGATTCTCAAATCTCCTCCCAAAAGATGCAGAGTCGCTTCTTCGTTACATAAACCATTAAGAACCGTAGCCACAAGACTGGCACAGGCACCTGTTCCACAAGCCCATGTCTCTGCAGAACCACGTTCCCACACACGCATATTAAGATTAGACTCATCCACCACCTGAATGAACTCTGCATTCACACGCTCAGGAAATGCCTTATGATTCTCAAAATACGGTCCTACCGCATCTAAATCGAACTCTTTAATATTAATTTCTTTATCAATGTAAACTATGGAATGCGGATTTCCCATAGAAACACATGTAACTTCGTAGTCCTCTCCATTAACATTAAGCTTCTTGGCAATAATTGCATTCGGTGTAGCGGCTCCACCTGCAAGTGTCTCGTCCGCCACAATATTCTTACTGCCTTCTGAAAAACAACTTATATCTGCAGGTACTTTAGCTGCATCCAATTCCGGTGCTCCCATATCAACGGTAACAGTCTTAATCTTGCCGTCATCCCCCGGATGAAGGGTAAGATACTTTATTCCGGCTAAAGTTTCTACGGCAACTTCTGTTTTGTCTGTCAGTCCAAAATCATAAACAAACTTTCCAACGCAACGGATACCGTTACCGCACATCTGGCTCTGTGAACCGTCTGCATTATACATTTCCATAAAGAAATCTGCCACCTGCGAATTCTTTATAAGAATAAGACCGTCAGAACCTATTCCAAAATGTCTGTCACTAACCTTAACAGCTATCGAAGACGCATTATCCAACTGATTCCCGGTGCAGTCAACATACACATAATCATTGCCTGCGCCCTGCATCTTAACAAATTTCATTTTCATAAATTCTCTCCCAAAAACTAAACATTATGAGACAAGCCCATACACATATATAATACACCATTTACCAGTAATTTGTACATAGATTTTAGTGCAAAACATTTGACTATAACAGAATTAATTAGTACAATTAGTTCAAATGTACTTCATGGAGGAAATATATGGCTAAGAAGAGAAAACCAAGGATGCCGAGAAAGCACCACTTTAATAAAGCATGGTTACTGGCAATACCTGCCGCTATACTGTGTATTATTCTTGTAATTTTTATATGCACAAGACCAAAAACTACTACAACTAGCGGTCCCGGAGAAACAGATGGAGAAACTCTCGCAGAGATTGAGAGCGAAATTGAAACAACAACGGAAGCTCGCGACCCTGTAACTATCGACCTTATGATGATTGGCGATATGCTTATGCATATGACAACAGTTAACAGCGGTAAACAGGCTGACGGAACATATAATTATGACCACTTATTTAAGAATATTAAAACAGATATTCAGGCTGCTGACATATCAATTGTTAACCAGGAAACTATTCTTGGCGGAACGGAATTAGGACTTAGTGCCTATCCTTGCTTTAACAGCCCTTACGAATTAGGTGTCGCTGAAGTTAATGCCGGATTCAATGTTATTCTCCACGCTACTAACCACACTTTGGACAAGGGTATCAAAGGCGTTGAAAACTGCATTAATTTCTGGAAGACAAAGTATCCAAACGTAGCTGCGCTTGGTATGAATTCAAGTCAGCAGGAATATGAAAACAACGTTTATGTATATGATAAAGACGGTTTCAAAGTCGCTCTTTTAAACTATACATATGGAACAAACGGTATAAAGCCGCCTGTTGGCAAAGAGTATTGTGTCAACATGCTGGACAAGGCTAAGATTACTTCTGACGTAAAGAAAGCTAAAGAGCTTGCTGATATGGTTGTTGTATGCCCACACTGGGGCACAGAGTATGTTTACCAGCCGGATGCCAGTGTTAAAGAATGGACTCAGCTTTTCTTAGATCTTGGTGTTGACGTGGTAATAGGCACACATCCGCATGTTATTGAGCCTGTAGAAACTCTTACCAGAGCAGACGGTCATCAGATGTTAGTTTATTACTCACTTGGCAATTTTGTTTCTAATCAGAACAAGATGCCACGTATGCTGGGAGCTATGGCGAAAGTCCGGTTAATAAAGGGCTCTGACGGAAGCTGCTACATTAACAGCTATGAGATGATTCCTATTGTTACTCACTACCAGCACGGAACCGGCAAGATGACTTCGTACAAACTTGCTGATTACACAGACACCCTTGCATCCTCTAACTATATTCGTTCATTTAGCGGTTGTGGCGGTTTCAATGTTAAGTATTGCAATGATTTATCTAAGCAGGTACTTGGAGAACAATACGATACAGAAAAGAAAACACTTTTTGTGCAGTTGCGCAAATAATACCCAAAAAGGACGCAGTCTTTACGTATGCTATACGTAAAATTGCGTCCTTTATTTTAGTTTTATGGCTTTTTAACATTCATAACTGCTATAATGCTAAATCCACGTGTTGAACCGTTCCAACTGAACCATTACTCTCTTTCAGATATATACCTGTCTTTCTGATAATGGCATTAGTTTCGTTAGTTATGGCATCGTTAAGACTGAACTGAGTATTATTACTTGCAAGATATATTGCTCCAACATCTGCTTCTTTTAAAGACAGCAATTTATCTTTTCCATTCTCGTCCTTTGTCCATATTTTCAAATCATTGAAGATCTCATCACCTTCGTCAATCCAGCCGTTCTTATCCGTATCATATGTGGCTAAATCTCTAAATCCATCACCGGACTTGGTGCCAAAAAGCTCCGTTCCATCATTAACAACTCCGTCGTCATTCTTGTCCAAGGCAAGAAAACCGCTCCCTGCACCGGTAAATGAAATTTCATCCTCCGTTCCGTCAGCATCTATATCAAACAAAAACTTCTGATCCGTCACGTCCACAACATCCGAGTCAAGATTAATAACTAACGGATCTGTCACGATGTACTCTTCTTCCGTATAACTTTGATATTTTGCTTCGAAAGCTCTGGACATCTCAACTGTTACATTAAATCCCAAATGCCTTCCATCAGCAGTCACTGCCATACCTTGTGCACTGTACGCTGTATGCTCCTGCTCTTTTACAAACACAGATTCAACCGTACTTCTGTGCCATTTCATAGAGTTAGCATTTCCACCTGACACATCTGTGATCTGAGTTGCACCAAGACCTCCGGCACCCATAACTGCCACACCTGAAGTGCTTCTGCTAATTCCGGCCACCATATTGACTCCTGAACTAAGGGAAATACCTGCACTTGCACTACCGCCTTTAGCATTCTTAAGCAACCGCTCATACTGTCTTTGTAACATCTCAAGCTGGGTTGTATCCACATATTTCCCCTTCTTGGCATTCATCATCTGCATACGTCGCATAGCCAGAATAAGTGTTTTGAGCATCTGTAACATCATCTCATCATTGCTGGGTGCACTTGGTGCAGAAGTTTGCGATGCACCTGCTGTCCCCGTCACGACAAAACCGCCATTACCTGTGTTTGCACCAGACTCCGCTCCCACACGTTTAGTAGCGCTATCGCCATCTTTGACAATATTCTCTTTTTTGTCATTAGGATACATTACCGAATTGTTATTGAATCGGTTTTGACCGGACTTTTCAAACAGTTCCCTTGATTCTGATGAAAATGTCACAATAGCCGCATTCGAGCCTTCCCGCGCTGATACGGATACGCTATTGGTTTCTTCGAACGCATAATAAGACCTGTCCGATTGCATAGCAACCGAACTTGAAACAATCCTCATACTTCATACCTCCTTGTATATTATGAGTTTAAGAGTTTAAAGCACGTCCTTGTGCCCAATATACTCTACCGATTATATCGGCATGTTTACACATTTTCTTTAGCATATAATTAAAAAAGGAGCTTGCTTTATACAAACTCCTTCACACACATTTATAAAGTAACATCAACGAACTGTCCCAATTTAGATGCACTGTTTTTTTCCAGCTTTTCTGTATCAATAAGTCTGTCTCTTGACTCATTGCTGGCAAGATATACAGCACCTGTTGGAACCTCATTAAGAGACACAAGCTTGCTCTCACCATTCGCACCCTTTGTCCATGTTTTCAACTTCTCATAGAATGCCTCTCCCTGGTTGGAATTCTGAGCCATATGATCTCTTTGACTGTTTATATAATTATCCCTGTTCATCTGTGCAACTATTGCACTATTCTCTACTCTCATTTTCTTATACCTTTTCTCTAACTTTATGTGTTCCCACAGTTATTTATATCGGAACACATTTCAAAAATTTAATACATTTTTATATTTTTTTCAATATTTTTTATGTTTTTATTTCAAAACAATGTGATTTGTACAAGCAACACTCTTATATATTGATAAAAAAGTTTATTATAAGAGGATACCGTGAAAATCTCTAAGTTTATTTCTTCTTCCTTTAAACGTATGTCCAATGCACTGCAACTTATACTGCTACTTGCTGTCACTGTTGGTATTTCCCTCCTTTTCTATGCCAACCCTGCAATAACCGGCGTCAGCAGCGCTTATGTACTGGGACATTCCAATACCATCCTGCATAACGGAATAGGCGGCGGCAATATTATTGGCAATTGCATGGCTGGAAAAAAGGCTCTACCTATATATTGTGTGGATATGGAATCTAAGCAAAACAGCTCCGCCGACAGTTCCGGAGAAAATCACATTTCTGATACGACCGATGCCACTAATGCCTCCACTTCAGAAAAAAAATACATATCAATCTCCTTTGATGCCGCATGGGGTGCTGAGGACACAGTCCAGATTCTCGACATATTAGATAAACACAATGTTAAGACTACATTTTTCATGACCGGAGGATGGGTGAATGATTTCCCTGATATGGTAAAAGAAATTCACTCGCGAGGTCATGACCTTGGCAATCACAGTCAGAATCACAAGCATATGAGCAAACTAAGCGTAGCTGAGCAACAGGACGAAATCAATAAAGTTACCAACTCCGTGCGAGAACTTACCGGTTATGAGATGTTTCTTTTCCGTCCGCCATACGGTGACTATAACTCTACACTTATTGAGACAGTTTACGGCTGCAACTACTACCCCGTACAGTGGTCTGTTGATTCCCTGGACTGGAAGGACTATGGCGTTGAAAAGCTTATAAAAACCGTCACCAAACATAAAAACCTGGATAATGGTGCCATCATCCTTATGCACAATGGTGCAAAATACACCGCTGCCGCATTGGAAAACATTATAACCACACTTCAGGCAGAAGGATATACATTTGTACCACTTTCAGAATTAATTATACGGGATAACTTTCATATGGATGCGAACGGAATGCAGATTGCAGACTAACGGCAATAATTATAAGGAGTGGTTCAGGACCTGACGGTCACTGTCCCACTCCTTATGTTATAGATTACTTATTCAAATACTTTTTTAATTTTGTTCAGGAGCTCTTCATATCTCTCAATCAACTCTTTATGATGTCTGTGAACATACATATAGTCCTCCTGTTTCAACGCCGACTCAATCTCCAAGGCAAACTGACTGAATTCTGTTGCTCCAATAGTAAGAGAAGTACTCTTAAGACTGTGAATCTGCAACTTGTAATTACTCCAGTCATCCCTGTCATAATGTTCCTTAATAACAGAAAGTTTGTCTCCTTCCACAAACATCTTAATCATCTGCACGTAAAAACTTTCGTCATTGCAGCAATACGACAATCCTGAATTAACATCAAGAAAATCAAATTCCTTTGGATCAACAGTTTTTTCCGGTTCAAGATGAGAAACTTCTATTATGTTACTATTTCCCACCGATGCCAGCTCCTGGCTGTCACCAAAAAGCTTGTGACGCGGCAAATGTTTTAACATAATCTTTTCTAATTCCTCATGTCTTAAAGGCTTTGTTATGTAATCGGCAAAACCATGCTTCACATACTGTTCTCTTGCCCCCATTACCGCATTGGCTGTAAGCATTACAACAGGAGTATCTGTATTAGCATTATCCGGCATCTGCTTCATCTGCTTCATTACTTCAATGCCATCCATTCCGGGCATCAGGTGATCTAAGAATATTAAATCATATTTTTTCTTCTTCACAAGTTCAAGACACGAAGAACCATTTTCTGCTGAATCAATATTAACGCAGGTGCTTTTTAAGAGTCCTCTGAACACCCTGATATTCATAGACACATCGTCAACCACCAACACCTCAGCACCGGGAGCCATAAACATTTCTTTATAATCATACTCTGTTACATCTCCAATCTGTTCCGGCTCATATGTCCCCATTGGCTCATATGCTACAACCTTCTGAGGAATAAACACTGTAAATACCGAACCACTGCCATATTCACTGTGAACCGATATAGTACCGTTCATGAGTTCTACAAGCTGTTTAACAATATTAAGTCCTAATCCGGTACCTTCAATATGACGGTTATTGTTGTCGTCATACCT
>JAFQIQ010000180.1 GCA_017397445.1 Lachnospira sp. | reverse complement strand
TATGTCAGAAAGTCTTATAATAAAGAAGGACATACTTGACAAACTCATAGTGCTTAACGATGAGCAGGAAAAGATTGCTTCGGCACAGGAGTTTGACGACGTTGCATTTCGTGATAATGTGGATGCGAAAGCAGAACTTATAGACGAACTTGACAGACTTGACGAAGGATTTAATTCGTTGTTTGCAAGGGTTAAGGAGCAACTGGATGCTAATAGGGATGCATACAAAGAAGATATTGCAACTATGCAGCAGTTGATTCGTGATATCACAGACAGAGCAACAAGCGTGGAGGCCAAGGAAACACGCAACAGAGTTTTGATACAGAACAAGTTCATGTCTATGCGCAAGGAAGTGCAGAATGCAAAGAAGAGTTCACAGATGGCCAATACATATTATAAGAGTATGAACAAACTTAATTATGAGCCACATTTTATGGACCAGAAAAAATAATTTAAAAAAATTTAAAAAAGTTATTATTCGGGCTAAAGTTTTTAAAACAACGTCCGATATAATAAATAACAGGGACACATAAGTGACCTGAAAAACAAAAATAGGAGTAGCAAGGATGCTACCCGGAAATTCAAGGAGGAAAAAGTTATGGTAGTACAACACAATCTTTCAGCGATGAACACAAACAGACAGATGTATGGCGTGCAGAGTGCATTGTCAAAGTCAACAGAGAAGTTATCATCAGGTTACAAGATTAACCGTGCAGGTGATGACGCTGCTGGTCTTTCTATCTCAGAGAAGATGAGAAGCCAGATTAGAGGTCTTAACAAGGCTTCTTCTAACGCTCAGGATGGTATTTCACTTATCCAGGTTGCAGAAGGTGCTTTGAACGAAGCTCACGCAATTCTTCAGAGAATGAACGAGCTTGCAACACAGGCAGCTAACGATACTAATACATCTGTAGACAGAACAGCTCTTCAGAACGAGATCGATCAGCTTACATGTGAAATCGACAGAATCAGTACAACAACACAGTTCAATACAATGAACTTGTTGGATGGTACATTCTCAGGCAAGAACCTTCAGGTTGGTGCTCTTCAGAATCAGAACATCACTCTTTCTATCAAGAACATGAATTCTGCTTCACTTTCTATTTCTGGACAGAGTGTATCTTCATTCTCTAGCGCAGGAACAGCTATGACAAAGTTCCAGAAGGCTATTGATACAGTTTCTTCACAGCGTTCTACATTGGGTGCTATTCAGAACAGACTTGAGCACACAATTAACAACTTGGATACAACAAGTGAGAACACACAGGCTGCTGAATCACGTATCCGTGATACAGATATGGCTGAAGAGATGGTTGAGTTCAGCAAGAACAACATTCTTGCTCAGGCTGGTAACGCTATGTTAGCTCAGGCTAATCAGCAGAATCAGAGTGTACTCTCAATTCTCGGTTAATTAGTATACTACTAATAACACTAGAGCTGGTCTTCGGACCAGCTCTTTTTCTGTATGTTGTGAAGACGAAAAGTTACGTCACGTATGCTAAAAAACTTGTAGCTGGACGTAGCAGTATTAAACTCATTAGTCAAGGTGTGCTCTAATGAGCATCCGATGATTAACGCTCTTTTGTCATGCAATTACATATAAGTGGAAAGCCTCCGGCATCCATAAAAATGTTGCAAAGATGTGAATGGGCATGGTCGGACATCTTGCAAACCGTAGATGAACGTCAGCACTTGGCGAGCATAAGTTGTGCAAGGCATAACTTATGCGAGACTAGTACTGTTACGTTCAGCTCCGAACGAGAGTGGGTTTGCAAGGTGTCTGTACCATGCCGCCCTCCACATATTTACAACATTTTCAAATTTTTTTAAAAAAGGGGTTAAGTATTTAAAAAAGTATCCGATATAATTAACAAGTAAGTGATAAACAAACAAAATTACAAGTTAGTCACTTTAATAATAAAGCATATTATGGATGATTTAATTATCAAGGAGGAGTTATTATGGTAGTACAGCACAATCTTTCAGCGATGAACACAAACAGACAGATGGGAAGCGTTAACAAGTCGCTTTCTAAGGCAACAGAGAAGTTGTCTTCAGGTTATAGAATTAATAGAGCAGCAGACGATGCAGCTGGTCTTTCTATCTCAGAGAAGATGAGAAGCCAGATCAGAGGTCTTGACAGAGCTTCTGATAATGCACAGGATGGTATTTCACTTATCCAGGTTGCAGAAGGTGCTTTGAATGAGGCACATGCAATTCTTCAGAGAATGAACGAGCTTGCAACACAGGCAGCTAACGATACTAATACATCAGTAGACAGAACAGCTATCCAGAACGAGATTGATCAGCTTACATGTGAGATCGACAGAATCAGTACAACAACACAGTTCAATACGATGAACTTGTTAGATGGTACATTTACAGGTAAGAACCTTCAGGTAGGTGCTCTTGCTAATCAGAACATCACAATTTCTATTACTAATATGAACGCAGCTTCACTTTCTATTTCAGGTAAGTCAGTAGCTTCATTCTCAAGTGCAGGTGTTGCTATGACAGCATTCCAGAAGGCTATTGATAAGATTTCTACACAGCGTTCTACATTGGGTGCTATTCAGAACAGACTTGAGCACACAATTAACAACTTGGATACAACAAGTGAGAATACATCAGCTGCTGAGTCACGTATCCGTGATACAGATATGGCTGAGATGATGGTAGAGTTCTCAAAGAACAATATCCTTTCTCAGGCAGGTAATGCGATGCTTGCTCAGGCTAATCAGCAGAAGCAGGGTGTTCTTTCACTCATTGGCGGTTGATAATTAATAACATAATTATTATAAAAGGGAAGGCTGGCAGGTATGCCAGCCTTTTCACATATATAGCCAATTACAGGATTGGAGATTTTTATGAATAATAGACCTGAAGTAAATAAGATTCAGCAGTTGATTAGTAATCTTGAAAGCATAACAAAATACCTATATATGGGCAAAATAAATGAAGCGCAGGGGAAGATTAATGAAACTTTGCCGGGAGTCAGCAGTTGCTATACATATCTTATAGATAATGCAATACGTTACGGCTCTATGGGAGTAGAAGTGCCGGTGGATGTACTTGCACAGCACATATGCAATATGAATGATGCTATGAATAACAATGACCTCGTTGCACTGACAGATACATTTCAGTATGAGATAAGGGAAGGATTAGCATTTCTTGAGGAGTTAGTACGGCAGGAAATACAGGAGGGTGAGGCATGAGTGACATATTGAATAATAATCTTGCGGCTCTTCAGGAAAGATTTCCGGATATACACAGTGCCTGCGCAGAGCGACTTAAAAAGTACGGCCCAGAAGGAAGTTTCGGCAATGTATACGCAGATACTTCAGTTAATGGCGAGTTTATCGTAGCAGTTAACAGGCGAAACAGATTGTGGTATCTAAACAGCAGATACCATGCAACAGCATTTCTTAAAGATTGGTGGAAAGGTGCCACGTCAACAGAAGATGGAAAAGTGCATTATAAGGCAACAATGATTCTTTGCGGAATTGGTAACGGAGATTCAGTTAATTATGCACTAAAGCAGTTAGGTGAGGAGAATATCCTGGTTATCTTCGAGCCGGACCCGGATGTTTTTATGTGCCTTATAAGCAACAGAGATATAACAGGAATAATTAGGAACCCGAGGGTTGCACTTTATGTAAACGATATTAATATGGGTACATTTAGGCAGAGTTTCACAAGAATGCTGAGCTTTACGGTAATCAAAAACACCTTGATTGCCACAAGTTTCGGATATATGGGTGTGTACAGGGAAGAAATAGATGAATTCGTAGAGGTGTGTCGTCAGGAGATTAGAAGGGCCTATGGTGAGCAGAACACAGTTGCTGATTACGGCGATGAGATGGCGGAAAATGCCATATCCAACCAGTGGATGATTGCAAAATCTTCAACTATTAATCAGCTTAAAGCCTATCTTGAAGAGCAGAAGGTGGATAGGGACAACATTCCTGTAATTATAGTGTCTGCGGGGCCTTCGCTGGAAAAGAATATAGAAGATTTAAAACTTGCAAAAGGGAAAGCGTTGATTATAGCGGTAGATTCGGCTATAAGAAAAATGCTTACGCACGATATAATACCTGATATGGTAATGACAGTTGATTCACACAAGCCAATGGTGCTTTTTGCAGATGAAAGGGCAAAACTTGTGCCTATGATATTCTGTGGACAGTCAAGAAAAGACATAGTAAGCGAGCACCATGGCAAAACATTTTCTTTTGCATCGGAAACTTTCAGTTATACGGTGTTTAACTCGGCTGGAAAACCCATGGATACGCTTTTTGCCGGTGGCTCTGTAGCTAACGAAGTCTTCTCGCTGGCAGAGTATCTTGGATTTAAGAAGATAATACTTGTGGGGCAGGACTTAGCATTTACGGATAACAGAAAGCATGCACAAGGAACGTATGATGAATCAAAAGTCGGCGAGGATGACGAAGAAAAATATACATATGTGGAAGACATATATGGCAATCAGGTGCTTACTTTTGAGAATTTCAGGATATATAAAGAGTGGTTTGAAGGAAGAATAGCAGATAACAAGGAGCTCACGGTTATTGATGCCACAGAGGGCGGCGCCAAGATACAGGGAGCTGCTGTTATGACGCTTAAAGAGGCAGTTAAAAAATACTGCAACACAGACTTTGACGCAGGACTGCTTGAACAGGTTTCGTACATGATGAATGACGAAGAACTCACGGAGTACTACGAATACCTCAACAGTCTTATAGAGCGATGCAAAGCTTTAAGAAAAATGTTCTATCAGGGAATTGATGCATATGACAAGATTAAGATGCTTATAAAACGTGGACAGACAGGCAATTCGGAATTTAGAAAGGCAAGTGAGATAATAGCCAAAGTTACAGGTATGGATACCACAGAGCCGATTCTTTCACTGGTATCATTGTATTCTGCCAAGGCAGAGAGAGAACTACTTGACAATATGTATGACGAAGATGACAGTATTAAAGCTGCCATAGCTGCGGCTAATCACGGTACAGAGCTTTTAAAAATATACATAGAAGCTTTGGAAAAGATTCAGAGCAATTTCGACAGACTCATACGATTCGAAGTGTCTAAAGATATGTATGAAGTAACAGAGTATACCCTGAGCTTTAAGTAGCATTTGGTCGTTGCTTACTGTCGAATAATGCGGTATAATTATTATAGATGTGCGTATGTATGGGCAGTTATTAAATGTGCCGGACAAACAGACGAATAACTGATTTGGAGGGAATATGTTAAACAACAAGACAATACTTATTACAGGAGGAACAGGCTCATTTGGCAAGAAGTTCCTTGAGATGATATTTGAGAAGTACAATCCTAAGAAGATAATCATATATTCAAGGGATGAGTTTAAGCAGAGCGTTATGGCATCGGAATACAGAGAAAAGCCGGGGATTGATATGTCCAAGGTGCGTTTCTTTATCGGCGATGTTCGTGATAAAGAGCGCCTTATGAGAGCATTTGTGGGAGTGGACTATGTAATCCATGCGGCGGCCATGAAGCAGGTTCCTACATGCGAGTACAATCCTATGGAGGCTGTTAAGACCAATATTCACGGTGCGCAGAATGTTATAGAAGCAGCCCTTGACAGTGGCGTTAAGAAAGTTGTTGCACTTTCTACAGACAAGGCTGTTAACCCAATTAACCTTTACGGTGGAACAAAGCTTGTTTCGGATAATCTATTTATTGCAGCCAATGCGTATAGCGGTCAGTCAGGAACAGTATTTTCAGTAGTTCGTTACGGTAATGTAGCAGGCAGCCGCGGTTCTGTTATTCCTATCTGGCAGAAGATACTTGATGAAGGTAATGATGAACTTGGCGTGACAGATTATCGTATGACACGTTTCTGGATTACACTTCGTCAGGGAGTGGAGCTTGTATTTAAGGCTCTTGAGGAGTCAACAGGCGGCGAGACATACATATCAAAGATACCGTCATTTAAGATAGATGACCTTGCTCATGCTATGTGTCTTAATTCACATGGAAGAGAGGCAAAGATTAAAGAAATCGGTATCCGTGAGGGAGAGAAGCTTCACGAGGTTATGGTAACTAAGGACGACTCACGTATGACTTACGAGTACGACAAGCATTATATTGTGTATCCGAACTTTGACTGGAGAAGAAAGAAGGATATCCTGGATGGCGGAAAGCTTGTAGAGGATGGATTTGAGTATAATTCCGGTACCAATACGGAGTGGCTTGGCGTGGAAGAGTTAAGAGAAGCGTTGAAGAAGATGGATGAGTAATCATATATAGGGGAATAGGTGTATGAAAAAGATTATAGTGATTAAGGGGAAATCACAATATGATGCATTGAGAATGTTTGCGGATCAGGTAGTGCACTTTATGCAGAATAAAGGGGTAGAAGTAGACATACTGGATCTTAATGAGGAAAATGCGAAGATTATTAATGTTTTGTCAAGACATGTAGGTACTAAGGTGGATGCAGTATTTTCATTTAATGCTGTAGGAATTGACTTAAATGTTAATAATATGCCTGTGTCAGATTTGCTTAATACTAAGTTTTATGCGTTTCTGGTAGATCACCCAATGATTCATATAGAAAGAATACGACACCTTGTAAAAGAATTAGTGGTGTCCGTAATAGATTATAATCATGCGAGATATATAAGAAAGCACATAGATAATGTATCAGAGGTCTATATGATATCGCACGGTGGTATGATGTCGGATAACATTAAAGCTTATGTTGATAGAAACATAGATGTGTTGTTTACGGGAACGTATATAGATCCAAAATCAATATTGATGTGTTTTGACAACCTCGCTGATTCAGCTAAGAATGTAGCATTAGGTGTTATTAAAACTATGCTTAATGACAGTACATTGTCAGAAGAAGAGGCTATGATATGTTTATTCAAGAATTATGGTTTAGATGAATTGTTGGATTCGGTACCAAAGTGGATGGAAAATCTTCCGGAAATTGATATGTATGTCAGGGCTTATAGAAGAGATGCGCTTATTAGATCATTAGTAGAAGCCGGAATCAAAGTGAATGTATATGGTAATGGCTGGGACAAATTCAAGTGTGAGCAGCAAGAGAATCTTGTAATAGGCCCTGCTATAGATTACATAAAGAGTCTTGAACTTATGGGAGATTCTAAAATTGTGCTTAATATAATGCCGGAGTTCAAGCGAGGCTCCCACGAAAGAGTTTTCTGTGCCATGCTTAACAAAGCAGTATGTCTTACAGACAGAAGCTCCTATAATGTGGCACATTTTGAGGATGGTAAGGATATTGTATTTTATGATGTGGATAATTTGCAGGAATTGCCGAACATTGTGAAAGATTTATTGAATAATCCGGATAGAGCCATGCAGATTGCAGAGAATGGTTATGTCAATGCATCGAAGTACCACACATGGGAGAACAGAGTAACACAGATACTAGAGACATTGGAATAAAAGTTAAAGAGGTATCACATGTCAAAACGAATCGCAATCATACCTGCCCGTGGTGGCAGTAAAAGAATTCCGAAAAAAAATATTAAAGAGTTTTGTGGAAAGCCGATTATTGCATATGCAATAGAGGAAGCCCTAAAGTCCGGAATATTTGATGAAGTTATGGTTTCAACAGATAGTGACGAGATTGCTGACATAGCAAAAAGGTACGGTGCCAATGTTCCGTTCCTGCGCTCGGAAGAGACTGCGGGAGACTTTGCGACTACTGCAGATGTTATATTTGAGGTGCTTGACAAGTATGAAGAGTTGGGAACACATTTTGAATATGGAATATGTGTTTATCCGACAGCACCATTTGTGACAGCGGAAAAGATAAAACAGGCTATGGATGTAGTTGAGTCAGAAGATTGCAATATAGTACTTCCGGTTGTTGTATTTTCATATCCACCACAAAGGGGGTACGTGCTTAAAGATGAGCGGTTGGGTATGAAGTATCCGGAGAACTTTAAAGCACGTTCACAGGATCTTGAGCGCATGTATCATGATGCAGGTCAGTTTTTCGCAATTAATGTGGAACGTTATAGACAGCATAGTGGAATTATCATTGATGGAATTGCACCTATGATTATGGATGAGAGAGAAGTTCAGGATATTGATAATGAGACCGACTGGGAAATAGCAGAGATTAAGTATAAGTTAATGCTTAAGAAAGATTAATATGATGCGCAGACGTGGTAGGCGTTTGCGCATTTTGAATATAATTAAAGGGGTGAAGTTTCGTGCTTGGAATTAGGGTTGATGCTAATAAATACATTGCTACAGGACATATGATGCGCTGTATGACCATTGCTAAGGAAGTTGTAAGACTGGGAGGTAAAGTCATTTTTGTAGTGTCGGATGATATGGCAGAAGACATGGCAAGAAACAATGGTTTTGAGACGGTGAAGATAGAATATGAGTACGATGAGAAAGAAGTGGAAACGGAATGTCTGATTAAGTTGATAAAGCAATACGGAATTAAGGTATTGCTGGTTGATTCATATCAGGTGACTAAAGAGTATTTTTCTAGTTTGGTCGATGTAGTCAATATTGCATATCTGGACGATACTTTGGCAGAGTATGTACCTTGTCATTTGCGTATATGTTATCATGTAGGCATGTGTGAGCAAGATGTTGAGCGAGTGCTGGAGAATGGATTGCCTAAGGTGCTTCTTGGACCTAAATTCTTCCCGCTTCGGGAGGAATTCAAAGATGGCAAACTGGAGGTAGCACCGACTGTTGAGGATATATTCTTATCAACAGGCGGAACAGACCCATTACGCATAACCGATAAGTTTCTGGAGCGATTTGATTTTGAGACGTATAGGGTGCATTTTCACGTTGTTGTAGGAAAAATGTTTTCGAGTGTGGAAGTGTTGGAAAGATTGGCAGCAGAAAATGAGCGTATAACTTTATATAAGAATATTTCAGCTACATCTGCGATTAAGATGTCAGATATTATGAAAAGTTGTGATGTTGCTGTAACTGCAGGGGGTACAACGGTTGGAGAGCTTGCGGCATTGCATATTCCGTGTGTGGCATTTGCATTTGCAAACAATCAGGAACTTATATTCAAGTATGAAGATAAGGGCTTGATAATGAAGGCTGTGGATATGCGCGGTTTTGGAGAGGGAAATGGAGCTGATGAAGTCAGGTTTAAACAGTTGTTAGAAGCAACTTATGAGCTTATAAATGATAGTGATAAGAGAAAGTGTGTTTATAAGTGTCAGGAGACGACTATTGATGGCAATGGAGCGGCAAGAATTGCTTGTGAATTGATGGAGTTGATGTGATAAGAAGGAGAGGCGGGGCCTCTCCTTTTTGATTGTTCTTAGGATTTGGCTACATATTGTTCTAAAGAAATAATATTTTTAATGTTGAAAGGAAAATCTATATTATGTAGATTAGTGCCTTTTGCGACATGACGAATTTTAGTGTATAGAGATTCATTTTGAGATTTTGTAAAGATGGCCAAAACTTGTGCGGGGGTTATTTATATCTTCTAGAAGTGCCGATGATGGCACAAAGAACTTAGAATGCGAAGAATACTTTAGACCTAAGCAGAAATTGGTATTACCAACAATTTTATCAGCAATTAGATACTGCCTTGAGTTATTGTAAGAACCGGCTATTTTTGTTATTTTATGTAGGTCCAATAAAACCGGTAATGCAGCTAGCTTGAGGTTAGTTGTACCGTCTTTCTTAAGCTTAATTTCCTTAATGCTTAACTTGTTGGTTAAACATTTTTTAAAGAAAAGCCGAGATACATGTTGCTTGGTATTACCAAAGGAGTCTATAAGCTCGATACCGGTTAAGTGTTGATAATTTTCTTCGCCAAAGGAAATTTCTAAATGTTTAATCATATTGTTGTGTTCGCGATAAATTATTAGATATCTTGTTCCGAGAAGTTTTGCTTCGTACTGCTTAGCACATCTCATAACAATTTTGCGAGCTTCATCTAGGGAATAAGAATGTATGTGTAATCACCTCCTGATAAAATGATAAAGGAGTGGAAAGAGGCACCAATGTGTCACATAACCACTCCTTTTGGCTAATTTTAGTGTTGTCTGCCAACGTCTGCATACGCAGTCATAAATCGGGTTTTAGTGTTGCCCGCCAACGTCCGTATTACGGTCGTGATATCAGATTATGGTGTTAGCCCACCGAGAAAGAAAACTTTCTCTTGAGAATTATATGAAATATACAAAGGTATGTCAATAGAATGAATTGAATACCTTTGTATATATAATATACCATAAGGCAAAATATGTCAATATCATTTTAAACTTTTACAAAACATTCTTCAGTTCTTCTCCCAGTACTGCCATTGCCATATCAACATCTTCTTTGCTGATCAGATAGTCCGGAAGGAAGCGAAGAACCCTGCCGCCACAAGTGCCTTGAATAATAAGACCTGCGTCCATGCAACGCTCATACAGAGTGTGGTAGATAGGTCGATAATCCGTTGCACCGTCATAATAAAGGTCAGCACCAAGCATAAGTCCCTTGCCGCGAGGATTTTCAAGGTGTGGTGACGCATCGCATAATTGTGTGAGTTTTTCAAGAAAATATTCGCCCATAGAGCTGACGCGTTCAAGTATGCGATGGTTCTCGATATAATCAATTCCGGCATTAATAACTGTTGCAGAAAATGCATCATTCTGGTGAGAGCTGTAGTGTGTCATAGCAAATGTGCCCTCAGGAACAAGTGTGTCACGCATAAGCACGGCGGATACTGGATATCCAAGGCCAAGTCCCTTTGAGAGACATACTATATCAGGCACAATTCCAAGTTCCTGATAAGCAAACCATGTTCCAAGCCTACCGTATCCTGTCTGGCTCTCATCAAGTACAAGAAGAACATCATATCTGTCGCAAAGAGCACGAACCTCTTTAAAATACTTC
>JAFQIQ010000179.1 GCA_017397445.1 Lachnospira sp. | reverse complement strand
CTTTGTTGAACCGTCATATTTGTTCTTATAATCATAAAAACCTTCTAATGGCTCAATCTCTATTATAGGTAATGCCTTACCGTCAATAACACCTACTGAAAACTCTCGTCCTTTTACATATTCCTCTACAACAATTTCATCTTCGTAGCTAAAAGCTTCCTCTACTGCCTTTACAAATTCCTCTTCGTCATTAGCAATAGATACACCAACACTAGAACCGCCACAACATGGCTTAACGACGCAAGGATAAGGAACATATTCTATCTTATGCCCTCTCTTTAACATAATTCCCTTTGGCATTGGCACACCTTCTACAATAAGCATCTTCTTTGTAAGCTGCTTATTCATAGAGATAGCACTGCTTATATAATCCGTACCTGTGTATTTAATGCCTAAAAGATCAAACACCGCCTGTACCTTACCATCTTCTCCATTAGAACCGTGTAAAGCAATAAACACTAAATCCGCTGCCTTACAATATTCCAACACATTGGAACCAAAGAATCCTTTGCCCTTCTTACTGCGTTTTTCAATAACAGTAATAATATCAGCTGAAGCTTCCTTTAATTCATTAGCAAGTATATCCAAATCATTCTTTGCAACAAAGAATTCTTCTGCCGTATCATACTCTTTTGAACCAAGGAAAACATCAATCATATTGGCATTATGACCATTGCGACGTAATGACTCAGTTACCATTTTTCCTGTTACAATAGACACATCTCTTTCTGAACTGGTTCCTCCAGCGATAACAACTATATTCATCATTAATTCCTTTCATGTAACAGCTATCTGTCTTTCAATGCTGTATAATCTTTATGCTCTGCAATGCTTTTATATGCAGGACGAATAATCTTATTGCAATTGATTAATTCCTCTATTCTATGAGCACTCCATCCTGATATTCTTGCAATAGCAAATATTGGTGTATATAACTCCTGTGGAAGCCCTAACATATTGTACACAAATCCACTATAGAAATCCACATTGGCACTAACACCCTTATATATCTTACGCTCTTCCGCAATGAGTCGTGCTGCTATACGCTCAACGTCATCCATAAGCTTGAATTCCTTTTCGCAGTTCTTCTCAACGGAAAGTTCCTTAACAAAACCTTTAAACACTCTGGCTCTTGGATCTGAAAGCGAATAAACTGCATGCCCCATTCCATATATAAGTCCTGTCTTATCAAATGCCTGCTTGTGTAAAATAGCATCCAGATATGCAGTAAGTTCCTCTTCATCATCCCAATTCTTAACGTTGGCCTTAATGTCCTTAAACATCTCAACAACCTTCAAGTTAGCACCACCATGCTTAGGCCCTTTAAGTGAACCCAGTGATGAAACTATAGCGGAATAAGTATCTGTTCCGGATGATGTAACCACATGTGTTGTAAATGTTGAGTTGTTACCACCGCCATGCTCTGCATGAAGAACTAGAGCAATATCAAGTATCTCTGCCTCCAATGGTGTATACTTCCCATCATCCCTAAGAAGCAATAATATATTCTCCGCTGTTGACTTATTAGGATCAGGCTCATGAATTATAAGACTTCCTCCTTTATGAGAATGCTTATATGCCTGATAACTATACACCGCTAACAACGGGAACTCCGCCACAAGCTGAAGTGACTGTCTCACAACATTAGGAATACTTATATCATCAGCCTTATTATCATAAGCGTAAAGCATAAGAACACTTCTGGCTATGGCATTCATAATGTCACAACTTGGCTTTTTCATAATAATATCTCTAACAAAATTAGGTGGAATACACCTGTAATTGCCAAGAATTTTATTAAACTCTTTTAGCTCCTCTTCATTCGGCATATGACCAAATATAAGAAGATACGTTGCCTCTTCAAATCCAAACCTTCCATCCTTTGTAAATCCTGCAATAATTTCTTCAACATCATAACCACGATAATAAAGTTTTCCGTCGCAAGGATGTGACACTCCATTTTCATCCACCTCTGATGCCTTAACCTCTGATATATCAGTAAGACCGGTCAAAACACCCTTACCGTTAATATCCCTCAGACCTCTCTTAACCTCGTATTTGTCGTACAAAGAAGTGTTGATTTTATTCTCCTTGCAATAAGATGCAAGTGTTCTAATCTCTGGTGTAATTACTGAAAAATCCTTACCTTCCAATCTTTTTCCTCCTTCTCGCCCCTTACGGCAAATATTGTATTTATATTAATCTCTGACAGTCCCTTAATGCAAACGGTTACATTCATACTTAGTCTGCATTCTCACACAGTTCATCAAAGATTGATATCTTGTCTCCAAGTCCCCTGCCGGAACTTCAACATCCAACGATGCAGCCATAGTATCTATCATTCTGTCATCAATGCTGTTTCTTAGATATTTTAAAACATCCATCTTTTCCTGATACGTATCAGCATCAAGAAACTTCTCAAGTCCGGGATGAATCAAAGATTCTTCCTTGCCCGCTTTCTCAGATACCTGTTGCACCATAACCTTATTCTGCGGCATATCACTTCCATCAGGGAAAACCTGCTCAAAACGATATTTCTGCGTAACTTCCGGATATTTAATATGGTCAACTTCACTCAAAAACATATCAAAAGGTCTTACATACACTGAATAATCACCGTACAGTGCCTGATACACAACCATCTTTTCCTTAGTTTCAGAATGATATGCTACGCACTTGACCTGATACAATTTATCTTTAAAATGTTTGTAAAACCCACCTATAACCAATTCTCTTGATTCCATATAAGGCCCTCCATACAGTAATCCGTATTAACTTTAGGCAACCGCTGTGCTAACTTGCTGCTCTGCCCGCTTCAGATAGTATGCCAAAAGATGCAAAATACCTTCAACCACTATCTGACATAAGGAAACAATATACATACAATCCACTGCAATATTAATTTCCATATTCAAATATTCTTGATGCATTTTCCTGATGTAATTACATAAATCACAAGGTTCCTTAAAACTTTTTGCAATATTATGATTGATTACAAACTGTTGCGAATCAATAAAATCAACTAATGCATGCTTCAATTCGCCTTCATATACACAGTGATCCTTCAAACTGCCTTCATATACATCATTGTGAGGGTATGTGAAATAATCTGCAACATAATGCGTTACTTCGCCAAGCTTTCTGCAATAAGCCGTTGAAATTCTTCTGTAGTCCATATGATTAATCGTAAGTTTCTCTACAAACTCTGTAACTTTATCAAATGTTTCTTCAATACTGTGTCTTTCTGTAACAAATGACGGCTTACAATCCGGCAACACACTGCCTACTATAAACGCTTTTCTATGCTGTTCAAGCAATTCACTATCAATGCTGTCCAACAGATAATTAGCCAATGATATATGCGACTTTTTTCTCATTGCATAAACTCCTATTCTTTATTACACATATGCCCCCAATATAAACATACATATTAATTATACTCTAAAAGAACTTAAAACACAAGCATTTGACTTTCCAAATTAATTATTTATAATATTAAGTAAATAATGATTTTATAGGAGTTTATGATATGACTCAGGTAGATTTACACGTACATTCAACATATTCTGATGGAACAGACACTCCCACTGAACTTGTTTTAAAAGCTAAAGACGCAGGACTGTCTGCTTTTGCACTTACTGACCACGACACAATTGAAGGTATCGAAGAAGCGGTTAATGCCGCAAAAGAGTACAATATAGAAGTAATTCCCGGCGTGGAATTAAGCACTGAATTTGATAAAAAAGAAGTCCATATGGTGGGACTTTTTATTGATTATAAGGATGGAATCCTGAAAAGTGAACTGGAACGCCTACAAAACACCCGCCTGAATAGAAATCGCATAATGGCAGACCGTTTTAAAGAGCACGGAATTAATGTAGATTATGATGAAATGCTTACTATGTACCCGGACGCTGTTATTACAAGAGCTCATTTTGCAGATTACCTTTTGCAAAAAGGCTATGTTGGCGACAGAAATGAGGCCTTTGACCGATACTTAGGCGACCACTGCCCTTGCTATGTAAAGCGTGAAAAGATGACTCCGGCAAGAGCCATTGAACTTATTAAAGCCGCCGGCGGTGTTCCGGTTCTGGCACATCCTGTTTTATACCACTTGGGAAAAGAACAGATGGACAAACTCGTAAAACACCTCTGTGAATGTGGTCTCGTAGCACTGGAAGCAATCTACTCAACCTATACTTTAGGTGATGAGCTTGAGATGCGAAGACTTGCTAAAGACAATGGACTACTTATCTCCGGCGGTTCTGACTATCACGGCGGCAATAAACCACATATTAAGTTGGGTGTCGGTATGGGTAAACTCTATGTACCTAGTGAAGTTCTGGAAAAATTACGTTAAACAAACTGACCGAGGCATCGCCTCGGTCACTGTTTTAATCACTACTCTTATGAACCAGCATTATTGACAATCTCATAAAAAGCACGCTTACTGCCATTACTAATATTCCAACTGCTATGTAGCACCATATAATCACATTATTCTCTCTGTGTATCATAATATTAGTCAATTCACCTTGCATATAGCCCACAGCATAAAATATGTATATTATAATAAACATGCACAAGACGATATATTTAGTCAGACTATATTCTGATTCTCTAAGTGCATTATAACAGCACAGCAATCTCACAAACATTTCAACTGCGAAAAAAATCATAACCATAAAGCTAAAGCATATCCACTCTGCCAACGCTGTCTCAACCCTGTCATTCAGCAAACATATTATGTCTGTCAAAAGATACACAAACATAAGTAACATTTGTATTAAAAGCATGTGTCCATACAACTTCTCACGCTTTAGCGGCATAGTTACCAGCATCTTACTATGCATACTGATTTTTATCTGAATATATGCAATCATACCCGCAAGAATAAGTATTGGAAATACACTTAACACATTACCTTCCGACATAATACAGTAAGCATTCACGACTGCTGCAATCATTGCCACAAGAATCAGTGCAGGAAATTTTACCAGTTTCAAACAAACCCTCATATCTCCCACGTCCTTTCTTTTTTATATTGAACAAGGTAAAAATGTGCAATTATTCCACAACTTACTACCAATGAAATAACTATCGCAACATACCCTGAGAACACACCAAATACAACGGTTATTCCTCTCAATATAGCTATGGATTTATCAGCCATTTCTAAAAACATTAAAACCAGATATAACAGAGTAAATACTACCATAAATATAGACGGTGCTACAAGCATCCATTTTTTATCACTTACATATCTTCCTATATAACTCATCACATAATATATTGCAGTAGCCACTAAACATAATCCGAATATTCCACGAACTTCATATAGCCTGTCATTAAGCATATATGACACATTGTGAAGAACTACAATACTACACCACACCATACACGCAACCACAGTCTGCTTAAACCTCACCCTGTTAGCTTCTGAACTTTTGACAGGTATAACACTAAGCAGTTTGTTGCCGCCATATGTGTTCACAGCCAGCGACATAAGATAATAAGGTGGCACAATATTGATTATACTTCCAATATCATCGCTGTTAATGTTATATATGATAACTGTATGTATTATTGCACAAAACAAAGCACATCCAAACATAAAAAGATTCATAATCCATGTATTATTACCACCAATAATATCAGCTTTCTTAACGATTAGTTTTACATCACGATTATCCATAATCCACCTACTTTCTGGTGTAATACACCATTATATTCTCGATATTAGGTTGTGATATCTGCAGATTCTTTGCATCTGCCACATCACGCCTTAGTGCCATACCTGTAAAACCGATGGAAGTTTTACGAACGCCAATAAACTTTTCCTTATATTCTTCATAATCCTTATCGCTTCCAGACACCATAACATACTTATCAAGCAAATCATCTGTGTAAGTATTCTCAATCACGGCTCCATCATCAACGAACACTATCTTATCCGCAATCTTATCTAAATCCGATGTTATATGTGTTGAAAACAATACGCTGTGTTCACCGTCTGCCACAAACTCCCTAAAAAGCTCCAAAACTTCTTCTCTTGAAACCGGATCCAGCCCCGCCGTCGGTTCATCCAAAATAAGTATCTTCGGGTTGTGTGAAAGAGCAAATGCTAACATTGTCTTCAATTTCATGCCCTTTGAATACGCTTTAAACTGTTTATTAAGTGGCAGTTCCCATTTGGTTGCATACTGTTCAAACATCGCCTTATCAAACTCTTTATATGCAACTGTAAATAAGTCTACATACGAAGCTGCAAATGCATTTGCAAAAAGATAATCATCATCTGAAACATATCCAATAATATTCTTAACTTCTATCTCGTCCTTAATATTGTCCAACCCACATACATCAATTCCACCACCGTTACGTTTTATCATATTCATGATAAGTTTGATTATGGTTGTCTTTCCGGCACCGTTACGACCGATGAGACCCACAACTTCTCCCGGTTCTATATCAAAACTTACTCCATCCAGGGTAAAATTCTTGTATTCTTTTCTTACTCCCTTTACCTCTAACAACTTATTGCCCATCTTCTTTACCTCCATATATCCTATGAACAAGATCAACTATATCCTCTTCACTTATCTTGGCAGTGTATGCCTCTTTTATCTGACTTTCAAGTTCCTCCATAATCTCTTGCTGCCTGTTCTTTGATAGAGTATCAATATTGGCAAGCTTTACAAATGTTCCTCTTCCTGCAACTGTATATATAAACCCTTCCCTTTCTAAGTCCGCATAAGCTCGCTTAGTAGTTATCTGACTTACCTGTAAGTCTGCCGATAACTGTCTGACACTTGGCAACGGCTCATTATCTTCCAGTTCACCACTATATATGGCACGCTTGATTTCATCTTCTATCTGCTCATACATTGGTTTCGGATTGTCAAAGCTTAGTTTAATTACCATACAGGCCCTCCTTTCATACTTATCGCTCTAGGTGTGTATACCTCATATACACAGTATATTAACAATGCACAGTTTTGTCAAGTGCTATTTTGAAATATTTTTCTACCATCACTTATAACAATAAAAAACAAGGAGAATATCATGCATATTTAATCGCACAACATTCCCCTTGCTTATATCTCTTTGCAATAATATTTAGTTTAATCCCTCAAGTTTCTCAATCCATTCTTTGTATTCCTTAGTATCTGTATCAAAAAATATTTTGATTCTTTCCTTATCCGTGTCTATCTCAATAGTATATTCTAGACCTTCATCTTCCAATATTCTCAGCTTCGAATAAATGTTGTCCACATTTTCTTCTGTAAATTCAAGGCTCATCATATGTTCTTCCACAGGGTCATATGTAATAAGAGCTATAAGATAGATAATACTAAGTAGCAGCACCACCATACCACATACAAGCGATACAATATGCTTTTTTAGCACAGTACTTTTCTTAACTAACTCTTTTACATTTTTATCTGTTTCTTCTTTTATTTCCGTTTCCTTAAAATGTTTACCAGCCAATATCTCATTGATAGTTGTTTCATAAAAATCACTAAGATTCTGCAATGACTCAACATCCGGAACGCCCCTGCCTGTTTCCCATCTTGATATAGCTTTGTCAGAAACCTGTATAGCCTCAGCTACCTCTTTCTGTTTTAGTCCCTTTTGCTTTCTTAATTCACTAAGGAACTTTCCTATTTCCACTGAATTCATAGTTTCTATTGGCACAACTTATATTAGTTATGCTCCCCTTTCATGATTATTTCTGAATCTATCAGATGTAATAATCATAAATATATCTCCCCCATTTTGTCACCCTATGTATCATAGAATGGCTGAACATACGCAAAAAAGGGGCTTTTGCGAAGTTGTCTTTCGATTGCCATGGACGAAACATATATCTTACAGACAAGTGAGAACAGGTCTGTAAGATATATGTTTCCGTCCTATAGGCAATGTCGCAAGCAATTCCGCAAAAGCCCCTTAAAATTTAATTAATGATGGAACAATCTCATTCCTGTGAAGCACATTGCTATGCCTCTCTTGTTACATGTCTCAATAACATTGTCATCTCTGATTGAGCCACCTGGCTGTGCAATATACTTAACACCGCTTCTGTAAGCTCTCTCGATGTTATCACCAAATGGGAAGAACGCGTCTGAACCAAGAGCAACATCTGTATTCTCTGCAAGCCATGCTTTCTTCTCCTCTGTTGTGAATACAGAAGGCTTCTCTGTAAAGATTCTCTCCCACTCGCCATCTGCAATAACATCCATATAATCCTCACCGATGTAAAGATCGATAGCATTATCTCTGTCTGCACGTCCAATATCCTCCTTGAAAGGAAGGTTAAGAACCTTTGGATTCTGACGTAAGAACCAGTTATCAGCCTTAGAACCTGCAAGTCTTGTACAGTGAATTCTTGACTGCTGACCTGCACCGATACCGATAGCCTGTCCATTCTTTGCATAGCAAACTGAGTTAGACTGTGTATACTTCAAAGTAATAAGTGCAATGATAAGGTCAATCTTTGCCTGCTTTGTGAATTCCTTATTATCTGTAACGATATTGTCAAGGAGAGCTTCGTTAATTTCGAACTCATTGCGGCCCTGCTCAAATGTT
>JAFQIQ010000017.1 GCA_017397445.1 Lachnospira sp. | reverse complement strand
GGATGCGTCTTATGGGGTCTGTTATCAATAATTCGCATCTGCTCCATATAATGCCTGCCTTGATCTTCCGTCACAATCCATGAAGCACCTGAACCATTGTATGTATAATTACATACCATATCAGTCCAATCCCCATAGTAACCTTCATTCACTACATAATTATATTCACCCATCGCAGTGTGACTTTTATCATATGGAAATTCACCTATCTTAAATCCTTTAAAATCGTCAAAAAACAATTGTACATCTCTATTTTTCATAGCACTATCCTCCGAATTATGTTGTTTCATAATTTGTCACAATTTTACTCATTATAATTTTACCACTGTTTTATTAGAAAATAAAGAGCAGTACAAAAATATAAGAAAAATTTAGAATTATTTTATAACACAAAATATCGGTCATCGATTATAGTCATATTTATCCATCCCCTCACATATACTTATACTATGCCCTATTTTTATCAAAAAAGAATAAAATTTAATCTTTTTCGATAAAAAGTAGTTGACAAACATAATTCACTATTGTATTATGCATTTAACGTCAAACGATAAATAATTGTTGTTTGTCGTCAATGCATTTTGTATACAAAACAAATATTTAAGTTATAGAAGGGGAATTTAAAATGCTTCAAATTCAAAACATTTGTAAGAGATTCGTCACCGGCGACCTTACACAGACTGCCTTGAATGGCGTTTTTCTTAACTTGCGTGACAGCGAGTTCGTAGCAGTTCTTGGACCAAGTGGTTCAGGTAAGACTACTTTACTTAATATTATTGGTGGTCTTGACCGCTATGACAGCGGAGACCTGATAATTAACGGCACATCCACAAGAATGTACAATGACAGAGATTGGGACTCTTATCGTAATCATACTATAGGTTTCGTATTTCAGAGTTACAACCTGATTCCTCATCAGTCAATTCTTGCTAATGTTGAGCTTGCCCTCACTATTTCAGGTATATCAAGAAAGGAGCGCAAAGCACGTGCCAAGGAAGCACTTGAAAAGGTTGGCTTAGGCGACCAGCTTCATAAGAAGCCTAACCAGATGTCAGGTGGACAGATGCAGAGAGTTGCCATTGCCCGCGCACTGGTAAACAATCCTGATATTCTTCTTGCTGACGAACCAACGGGAGCTCTTGATACAGAGACAAGTATTCAGGTTATGGAACTGTTGAAAGAAGTTGCCAAGGACAGACTTGTTGTTATGGTTACACATAACCCTGAGCTTGCCGAAGAATATGCTAACCGTATTGTTAAGTTAAGGGACGGTAAGATTATATCAGACAGCAACCCATATGTTGTAGACCCTGCTACTATGGAGGCTCCTGTTCATAAGAATATGGGAAAGGCCTCTATGTCATTTGGCACTGCCCTTTCTCTTAGCTTTAACAATTTAAAGACTAAGAAAGGCCGTACATTACTCACAGCATTTGCAGGTTCTATCGGTATTATCGGTATTGCACTTATTCTCTCACTCTCTAACGGTGTTAACACGTACATTAATAACATACAGAAAAGCACCATGACCTCGTACCCTATTATAATTGAGGAAGAGGCTATCGACATTTCAAGTATGTTCTCTGTTGACACGCTGGATGAAGATATACTGGGTGATTCTCATGAATTAGATGGCGTATATTCTGATGTTTCAGACATAGAGATGGCATCTGCCATGACATCAAGTATCACTACTAATAACCTTAGCAAGTTCAAGGAATACCTTGACAATAAGGACAGTGAAATTCACAAGTATATTGGTGATAATGGTATCGTTTACTCATATGCCACAAGATTTAGCGTATTCACATACGATCCTGAAAAGGCTTTGGTGAACACAGACGGTACTACACTTAACGGAACTCCCGGCATAAGCAGCAACGACGGTTCATTCTCTGCATCACTTACATTGGCTAATGGTTTTACTGAGATTACACCCGGTGCAAAGGGTGAACTTATAAGCAATGCTGTCACTGATTACTATGACGTAATTCACGGCGAGTGGCCTGATAAGTATGATGAGGTCGTTCTTGTTGTTAACAGCAGTAATGAAATCTCTGCAATGACCCTTTACCAGCTTGGAATTCTCCCTACTTCAGAATATCAGGATATTATGAAAAAGATGGAAGATGGCGAAAAAGTTGAAGTTAAGTCAACAAAATGGACTTACGAAGACATCTGTGCAAAAGAATTTTATATGATTCCTGCCTGCGATCTTTTCATAAAGAACAACAAGGGTACATTTGACTATATTGGCAAGAACACTACAGAGCTCAAGAAAAAATTTGATGACTCTATCAAGCTTAAAGTAACAGCTATTGTACGTCCTAAGAAAGAAGCCAAGGGTATCTCAATTGACAGTGCACTAGGATATACAAAGGCCCTTACTGACCACATTATTGAACACACTAATAATAGTGATGTTGTAAAGGCACAGCTTGCCAACACCAAGGTTAATGTTGTAAATGGCATGGAATTCAGCCCAGCTGATGATGCTGCAAAGATTGCTGATGCTAAGAAGTATGTAGCTAATATGGGTGTAACTGACAAGGCAAACCTTTTCAAGTCTATGATGTCTTCCATGGGTTCTTACAGCCCTGAGATGGCAGAACAGATGGCAGGCCTTGGTGAAACTGAAATGGCCGCTATGATGGACAGCTACCTTGCTAATCCTGAAGATGAATTGCTCCTTAATATATATGATATGTTTATATCATCAGGCACTTATGAAGATATGATGAAAGCCTATGGTGTTGTAAGCCTTGACGCACCTTCTTCTATCAGTATCTACGCAGATACTTTTGAAGACAAGGACGCTATCTCAGACTGCATCGACCGTTACAACGAAGGCGTTGCTGAAGAAGACCAGATTACTTACACAGATGCTGTAGCACTTCTTATGTCTTCTATCACAACTATTATAAATGTTATTTCATATGTGTTAATTGCGTTCGTTGCCGTTTCACTTGTGGTATCATCAATCATGATTGGTATTATCACATATATTTCTGTACTTGAACGTACCAAGGAAATCGGTATCCTACGTGCCATCGGTGCTTCAAAGAGCAATATATCACAGGTATTCAATGCTGAGACATTTATCGTGGGACTCTGTTCCGGAGTAATCGGTATCATCATAACTCTTTTGATACTTGTACCTACTAACCTGATTATTCACGCAGTTGCCGGCACTTCAGAGGTAAGCGCAATCCTTCCATTGGGAGGCGCTATAATCCTTATCGGTTTAAGCGTACTTCTTACAGTAATCGGTGGTCTTATCCCATCAGGAAAGGCTGCAAAGAAAGACCCTGTAGCTGCACTTAGAACAGAGTAATCATATAGAATATAACTAAATAAAGACTCGCTAAATCTTGACGTATCAGTCACGATTTAGCGAGTTTATTTAACTTAATCATATAACATGCAATATATTTTTTAATATTAAAAATGCAGATATTGCAACACCAGCTAGTACACCTACAACCAGCAGTATCACATTTACCACTTTGTCTTTGTTAACTGTAATCTTTTTAGACATCCTAATATCAAACATCACCAAAAAGGCCAGTGCCAAAACGATGACCGCCACAGGTATCCACATATTAACCATGCCAAGTGCCAAAGATGAAGTAGCAATACTCAAAACTACAATATTAACAACAGCTGTAACAAGCAATTCACCATTAATATCCTTGTTCATATGTTTGTCCCCCTTAATATGAATTTATCACTTCCGATTATATACCCTCATTAACAAAAATGCAATAATCCCTGTCACTACTTCTGCAAGAGGCATAGCCGCCCATATACCTGCCGTTCCCATAAATAATGGTAACACAAACACGAATATCAGGCTGAATATCACTCCTCTTGACAGACACAGCACCATAGATAATGTAGGTCTAAGTGTTGACTGAAAGAAGCCCGTCATAAACATATTAACACCCATTAGGAAAAACCCCGCAAAATATATTCTTACTGCTATTGACGATATTTCAAGGATCTCCTCTGTGGGATTTAAAAACATATACGTAAAAATGTTGGGCACCACCAAACCAAGTATCGCAAACAACGAACATATGGCAAATGCTACCTTAATACCAACATTTTTAACCTGTTTCACTCTATCATAAAGTCCTGCTCCAAAGTTCACTGACACAAGTGGCTGTGCCGCCTGATTAATACCGTTGCATAGGCAGTATATAACGATATTCGTGTTAGTCATTATTCCGTACACACTAACCCCAACATCTCCAATATACTTCAATATCTGTATGTTAAATATAAACATTACAATTCCCGAAGTAATCTCCAAGAGAAAACTTGTAAAACCGGTTCTAAGCACCTCCGCTATACGTTTTGCCGATGCACCTGCCAGGGTAAAATGCAATCCATTTTTCTTTGAACGCAGATGAAACAGTAGTATAGTAAATGTAGTGACAGAGCCTATTACCGTAGCCAGTGCTGCACCCATCATGCCTAGCTTTAGTGGAAAAACAAATATAACATCAAGTATTATATTAAGCACACCACCGGTTATAACTGCTGCCATAGCATGTTTGGGTGCACCATCATTTCTAACAAAGGTCTGAAAGAACGAAGAAAGTGCAAAGAAAGATGCTCCTCCAATCACATACGGCGCATAACTAAGCACATAAGGCATAGTCACTTCTGTTGCACCAAGAACGGTAACTATCGGCTTTAAATATATTAAAATAATTGTTGTAATCACTAAGCAGAATAATATATTCAATATCAATGACAACGAATAATACATTTGTCCTGCCTTCTCATCTCCCCGCCCTCTGGCAATAGACATAAGAACAGAACCGCCTACACCAAAAAGCAAGCCGGTCCCATAGAATATGTTGAACAATGGCAACACTATATTCAGCGCCGCCATTGCCTCTATTCCTAATCCTTTACCTATAATAATAGTGTCAGCCAACACATATATGGACGTCACCATAGTTCCACATATGGCAGGAATTAAATATTTAAAGAAAAGTCCCGTCACCGAGCCTTCTGTTAATGTTTTAGTCTCCATTTGTCCTTACATTACCCCTATTAAAACTCCAAACTATCCGCATTGAGCAGAAAATATTT
>JAFQIQ010000178.1 GCA_017397445.1 Lachnospira sp. | reverse complement strand
GGTAAGGTAGCAGATTTAGTAGTATATGCTAGATCAGGAAACAGTGAAAATAAGACCGATGTGGCATTGTTTAACGCAAAGGGCGAAGTAGTAGCAAAGTCAGATGCTATGGATAACAAGAACACAAAGGCAGTTACATTTAGTGATATCCCGGCAGGAAAGTATTATATGTCATGTTCAGGAACAGTATATGATACAGAGGCAAAGGGAACAAACTTCTACTATGTAAAGGCTACTGTAAAAGCAGCAGGCGGAAGTAGTGAGGAAGAACCGGTTATTAGAAAAGACTGGGCAGAGGTTGCAGCACCTGTTATAGGAACTATTGTACAGGAAGAAAGCAAGGTAAAGGTTCCATATACAATGGTAGTTGGTGATGACGGTGCAGATACAGTTACAGTTACAGTAAAGGATAGCAAGGGTGAAGTTGTTGATACTGCTTCATCAGGATTAAAGGGAACAGAAGGAACTATGGAGTTCACACTTGATGCTACTGGTGAGTACACATTCTCAATTGTAGCAAGCAGAGAAGGTGAAACAGATAAGGCTGGTGCTGAAGAAGCTAAGTTCTCATATGTTCTTCCTTTAGGCAAGACAACTATCTCAAGTGTAACAGGTGATGGTAAGAATTCTGTGGCTGTTGTATGGACGGCTGTAGAAGAAGCTGATAATTATGTAGTATATTACAAGGAAGCAACAGCTACTGAATATACTAAGGCTGGTGAGACAGCAGAGACAAAGTATACAGTATCAGGATTAACAGCTGGTAAGAAGTATACAATTAAGATTGAAGTTGTAAGAACTGCTCCGGCAGCTACAACAGAGACAACAGTAGATAAGAACTTTACATCAGAAGTTGAAAGAGTATGGTCAACAGTAGCTGTTGGTACACAGGCTGGTGATAACTCATCGGGTGGTAGCGTGAAAGTTAATGACGATGGCTCAGTAACTATGTATGCTCCAGCAGGTAAGATGGCATCATCTAATGATGGTTTCTTGTTCTATTACACAGAGGTTATGGCAGATAAGGAGAATTTCGTATTATCTGCAAAGATTACAATTGATAAGTTTGAAGGTGACAATCAGTCAGGTATTGGTTTGCTTGTAGCAGATACAATTGGTGCTGCAGGTAAGCATGATCAGTGTTCAGCAGTTAACTACTATCTTGCTGGTCTTTCAAAGACAGAGTGGAAGAATGAGGAGGGCACAAAGATTACATATTCATGTGGTCCTGGCTTCAGAAGAGTTACAGGCTGTGCAGACTTTAATGGTGTAACAGCAACAGGCAGAGTGCTTGATCAGGGTAATCCATTTATCACAACTCTTGATACAAAGACAGAGGTTGTTACAAAGGATACATTTGCTGCAGGCACATGTGCTAAGGAGTACACATTTACATTAACAAAGGATAACAATGGTTATCATGCAACTATGAAGGGTGCTGACGGAGTTGTTATCAGCTCATTTGATCCTAGCAAGATGTTACAGCAGGATAAGGAGAAGGTATATGTAGGTTTGGCTGTTTCAAGAAAGGTTCAGGCTACATTCTCTGACATTAAGTTTGAGTCACGTAATCCGGCTGATGATCCTGCAAAGGATGAGTCAACATGGGATAAGGAGTTAACTCCTGAAGAGTTGTTTGTATATGCTGGTGATTCTACATCACAGGATGAGTACAACTACAGATACTATGGTAGCTGGGATGCTAATGTGACACTTAAGGATGGTGCAGGTAAGGTATTGTTCTCTAAGGATGTTGCAGCATACGAGACTATCTCTTATGATATGGTTCTTACAGATACTAAGACAAAGTTGATTACAACTGTTACTCCTGATAAGGAGAAGGTAGTAGCTGACTCATATGAGCCAAGAGTATTTGAAACAACAGTTACAAAGAAGCAGTATGGTAAGGAAGGAGATACAATCTACGTTTCTCCAACAGGTTCTCCAAAGGGTAATGGTACAGAGGCTAAGCCACTTGATATCTATACAGCTGTAGCATATGCTCAGCCTGGACAGGTTATCGTGCTTAAGGACGGTACATATGACCTTGTAAAGAACGTAACTATTCCATTTAGCGTATCTGGTACAGCAGATAAGATGATTACACTTATGGCTGAGAATACAGGTAAGGCTAAGCTTGATGGTACTAACTCAACAGCAACAGATTCTAACGGTATGATTCAGATTAATGGTGATTACTGGCATCTCTTTGGCCTTGAGATTTGCAATTCAGCAAAGAATAACAAGGGTATTCAGATTTCAGGTAACAACAATATCGTTGAGATGTGTGATATTCATGACAATGGAACTACAGGTCTTCAGATTAGTAGATTCAGAGGCGAGCCAAAGCAGTGGTGGCCAAAGAACAACTTAGTTAAGAACTGTGATTCATACAACAACTGCGACGTAGCATTTAACGATGCTGACGGATTTGGCGCTAAGCTTACAGTTGGTGAAGGTAACAAGTTCTATGGTTGTGTAGCTTATAACAACATCGATGATGGTTGGGATCTTTACGCTAAGAACCAGGCAGGACAGGGTGAAATTGCACCTGTAGTTATTGAAAACTGTATAGCTTATAACAATGGTTGGTTACCAGGTGTTGAGCAGATCGGTGAAGGTAACGGATTCAAGCTTGGTGGTGAAGGTTTACCGGGAGCACATCAGTTGATTAACAGTATTGCATTTGGTAACGGTGCTAAGGGTATTGCAAGTAACAATGGTCCTGATTGCCAGGTTATCAACTGTACATCATTTAACAATGGTCAGTTCTACAACAGTGGTAAGTCAGAGAAGGGTGCAGCTAACGTAGCATTGTCACCACTTAATGGTTCAAGCTATGCAGGAAAGACTAACTATGTATTAAAGAATACAATCTCTATGACAACACTTGAGAAGGCTATCGTGGATGAGATTAAGTTAGTTGGCCAGGAGTCAATTGAGAGTGAGAACAGCTTTATTGTTAAGGCTGGTGTAGCTAGAGCAGCAGGTCTTGCATCTGTTAACTCTAAGGGTGATGTTGCAACAACAGACTGGTTCAAGAGTGTAGATATTTCTAAGGCTCCAACAAGAAATGCTAACGGAACAATCGATATGCACGGTGTTCTTGAGCTTGTTGATGATAAGAAGGCAGCCGGAATCGGTGCAGACCTTGTAACATCAGGTGATGTAGCTGTTTCAGTACAGCCACAGATTACAACACCAACAGATGGTGCTATAACAGGCGATGGTAACAATATGATGGTATTCATTATGCTCTTAATGGTATCTGGTATGTTGTTAGCAGGTATTTCAGTATATAGCAAGAAGAGAGCTTAATAGCTTGATTATTGCGAAATAGAATATTTGATATTAAACCTCTCGTAAAGAATTATCTTTGCGGGAGGTTTTTTGTTGGAGACTTATAAAGTGTGTTCGTGAAGGGAAAGTTGAATTAATATTTTTATTGTGATATATTATCATACATAAAGACACATTTTACGGAGGAATATTATGTATATAATAGTAGGACTTGGCAATCCGGGAAAGGATTATGTTGCAACAAGACATAATGTGGGCTTTTCGGTTATAGATGAGCTTGCTGATAAATATAATATAAGTGTGGACACTGCAAAGCACAAGGGAATGATAGGTAAAGGCGTGATTGAAGGAAACAAGGTTATACTTGTAAAGCCTATGACCTATATGAATCTGTCGGGAGAATGTGTGCGAGAGGTTATGGATTACTATAAGGCAGACATTGATGAACTGATTGTAATATTTGATGATATAAGTCTGGAACCGGGTAAACTTCGCCTTAGGGCCAAAGGGAGTGCCGGTGGACATAATGGAATCAAGAGTTTAATAGCACATCTGGGAACTCAGGATTTTAAACGTGTGAAGTTCGGTGTTGGTGATAAGCCGAAAGGCTGGGATCTTGCAGATTGGGTACTTAGCAGATTCCCTGTTGGAGATTTTGATGCACTGAGAGAAGGCAACAAGAAGGCATGTGAAGCAATCGTGTGTATAATGAATGAAGGAATAGAGAGTGGTATGAATAAGTTTAATGGGTAGCTTATATCGCACAAGGCTTTTATTATATGTATGAGTTTATTGTTCCAACTTGCGAATAATGGTTTTCTAAGTGCTTTGTCATAATTTATATAATCTGACGTGACCGTCATATGCGTGCCGTCCATGGCACGTATATGACTTTTGCCAACATCCGTGTTGGCAAATCACTGACTAACAGAGCAAAGCACTAAGAAAACCTATTATTCTCCACTAGTCACAATAAACTCATACATAATGAAAGCTTTGTGTGATTTCAAAGCTAAGAAAGGAGCATAAGTATGAAAGCATTTTTTGAGCCCCTTAAAAATATGGCGGGATATGAAGTGATTAGTCAGGGGCTTTCAAAACCAGGTCATTCTATATTGATAAGTGGATGTATTGATACCCAGAAAGTGCATCTTATGTCGGGACTTGCAAAAGATTACAGATTCAAGGTCGTCATAACCTATGATGAGGCAAGAGCACGTTCAATGTGCGAAGATGCAGGTTTCTTTAATAAAGATAATAATGTGTTGTATGAAGCAAAGGATTTTATCTTCTATAGTGCAGATATTCACGGAAGCCAGATTGCGGGGCAGAGACTTCGCTGCATAGAAAGAATAGTTAAGCTGCTACAGACAGAGTATAACCATAAAGCGGGTGCAGAGACTCCATCTCTTACGGTTGTGACCACCATAGACGGATGCGTAGACTTACTTGTGCCTCTTAAAAGATATATTGATAACCGGCTTACAATAAGTAAGGGCGACATAGTCGATGTGGAAGAGCTTGCGGTCAAATTAGTTCAACTAGGCTTTGTAAGGGTTGGAATGATTGACGGTAAAGGGCAGTTTGCTGTTCGAGGCGGTATAATAGATATATATTCACACACGGATGAAATTCCGGTGCGTATTGAGTTGTGGGACGATGAAGTTGACTCAATACGTTTTTTTGACGTGGAGAGTCAGCGCTCAGTAGAGAAGGCAGAAAAATACACAGTATTTCCTGCCACAGAGTGTATACTTACAGAGGAAGAAATGTATGACGGACTGGAAAAGATAAAGAAAGAAGCAGATATTCACCTTGAAAAGTTTGGGATAAATAAAAAGAAGAAAACACAGGAAGAGATTGATGCCTGCAATCACTTAAGAAAACTTGTTGGAGATTTGGAGCGCACAAAGGAGTGCAGTAAGTTTATTAATACATTTGCGGAGGAAGTAACCACATTTTTAGAGTACTTTCCGGTGGAAGATACTCTTTTTGTGCTGGATGAACCGAATCGAGTTAAGGAGCGCATGGAGCTTATTGCTTATGAATATGACGCATCCATGAAAAACAGACTGGCGGGGGGCTATGTTTTGCCTAGTCAGACAGAGTTAATGGTGCCGCTTGCTAAGGTTGCACATATACTTTCAAAAGGAAGAACATTGATGTTGACGGCATTGGAATATAAGCCGGAAGTATTTGCTGTGCAGGATTATATGGGGATTGATGCACGTTCTATTAACTCCTATAACAACAGTTTTGAGGCGTTGGCGAAAGATTTGCAGCGTTATAAGAAAACAGGATATGCTGCTGTTTTGGTGTGCAATTCCAGAACCCGAGCCGGACGAATTGTGGAAGATTTGGAAAGTGTAGGAGTTACGGCATATTTTAGCGAGGATTTCAGTAAGGCGGTAGCACCGGGAACGGTTATGGTTACATATGGTAACCTTCATAAGGGCTTTGAGTATCCGCTGCTTAGATTTGTTGTTATTGCGGAAAATGATATATTTACCGCAAACACTAAGAAGAAAGCACGTAAGAAAGTTTATGACGGAAAGTCAATTGCAACATTTAACGAGCTAAATGTTGGAGATTATGTTGTTCACGAAATACACGGTCTTGGTATATATAAAGGAATTGAAAAGATTAAGGTAGACGGCACGGAAAAAGATTACGTTAAGATAGAGTATGCTGACAACAGCAATCTGTACGTGCTTGCAACACAACTTGACCGCCTGCAGAAATATGCGGCAGCAGATGTGGAGAAAAAGCCTAAGATTAATAAGCTGGGTTCACAGGAATGGACAAAGACCAAGACTAAAGTTGCAAAGGCAGTTGAGGAAGTTGCTAAGGATTTGGTGGAGCTTTATGCTATAAGGCAGCAGCAGAAAGGCTATTCATATTCACCGGATACCGTATGGCAGCGAGAGTTCGAGGAAATGTTTCCTTATGAGGAGACGGAAGACCAGCTTACAGCTATTGCTGATACAAAGCGGGATATGGAAAGTTCTCGGATTATGGACAGACTTATCTGCGGTGATGTAGGATATGGAAAGACAGAGGTCGCCATCAGGGCAGCGTTTAAAGCAGTGCAGGAAGGCAAGCAGGTTGCGTACCTTGTGCCAACAACTATTTTGGCGCAACAGCATTTCAATACATTTGAACAAAGAATGAAAAACTTCCCATTGAAAGTTGCGCAGCTTTCCAGCTTCAGAACTAATAAAGAGATAAAGGAAACTCTTGCGGACTTGAAGAAGGGCTTTGTTGACGTGGTTATCGGAACCCACAGATTGCTGTCTAAGGATGTACAGTTCAAGGATTTGGGACTTCTTATAATTGATGAGGAACAACGATTTGGCGTGTCCCACAAGGAGAAAATCAAGCAATTGAAAAATGATGTGGATGTTCTTACGCTCAGTGCCACACCGATACCAAGAACGCTTCATATGAGCCTTGTGGGTATCAGAGATATGAGTGTGCTAGAAGAACCACCGGTGGACAGAGTGCCGATACAGACATTTGTGACGGAACATAACGATGAGATGATTCGTGAGGCTATAGGCAGAGAGCTGGCAAGAGGCGGTCAGGTGTATTATGTATACAATAAAGTCCGCAGTATTGATGAAGCGGCCGCCCATGTTCAGGCTCTGGTTCCGGAGGCCAATATAGCTTATGCACATGGGCAAATGGATAAGCGGGAGCTGGAGCACGTTATGTACGATTTTATCAATGGTGACATAGACGTTCTTATATCTACAACAATAATTGAAACAGGTATGGACATATCCAATGTAAATACTATGATTATCGAGGATGCCGACAAATTTGGCCTTTCCCAGCTGTATCAGCTGAGGGGACGAGTTGGCAGAAGCAATAGAACCGCATATGCATTTTTGCTGTACAGAAGAAACAGAATGCTTACGGAAGTAGCAGAGAAGCGCCTTAGTGCCATTCGTGAATTCTCAGACTTCGGTGCAGGCTTTAAGATTGCTATGAAAGACCTTGAAATCAGAGGTGCCGGCAACGTGCTTGGAAAGACTCAGCACGGACATATGGCGGCAGTAGGTTACGACCTTTATTGTAAAATGCTTAATCAGGCAGTCAATAACTTAAAAGGTATCAGTAATGGTTATGGTTTTGAAACTAGCGTTAATATGTCAGTGGATGCTTTTATTCCGGCTACCTATATTAAAAGTGAGTACCAGAAACTGGACATATATAAGAGGATTGCCGGTATTGAGACTAAAGAAGAGATGCAGGATATGATTGATGAGTTAACGGACCGATACGGAAGTCTGCCTAAGTCAGCCCACAATCTGTTAAAGATAGCCCTTATTAAGGCGAAGGCACATAAGCTTGGGGTTATTGAAATTAAGGGCGGTCTTGATGATAGCGGTGACCCGTCTGTTTGGCGCACAACCATAAAAATGTATGGAAAAGCTGATATTAACGCAGATGCAATCCCTGATTTTATAGACAGTTTTGGAGGTTCAGTGAGGCTGGTTACAGGGGCTGAGCCGACATTTGTGTGGAGAGTTATAAAGAAAAAGTACTCGGGTGCAGGTGAATATCTGGATGGGCTTTCGGATATGATTGATGTGATGGAGAGTGCACTGGGGAAAATATCGTAACAAAAAAGAGGGTACACATATACCTTACAGTCCTGTTCATAACGGGCTGTAGGATATATGGTCCCTCTTTTTGTCATAATAATTTGTGTAAATGATATTACTGGGCGTCACATATTGTAATCGGCTTTTTTTCGGCAAAGTTGCTTTCCATAGTCCAGGTTATGGCATCACAGTTTTTCATTCTGAATATCTGTAACAGATTATCGATTCCGTTGGATTTCCAAGCCTGCAGGAATTTTCTTGTGGGATGGTTAAAGATTTCTTCCCTCAATTCATCATCAATAACCTGCTCAAGGATACCGGTGACACGTATTTGTGTGCCGTAGCCGAAAAAGCACAATTCTGCCTTAGGATTTTTCTTTATCTGAGCATACAAGTCTTTAGTTGATGCTGTGTGGAAGATAATCCCATTATCGTCAGCACGAAATAGAAGCATACCTCTGACTCTAGGCTGGTCGCCTTCCACAGTTGCCAGGTGAAATGCCGGGTTTTGGTTCATTAATGCATACATATCTTCTTTAGTCATGTTAATATCCTCCTTGTAAGAAATTTTACTAATTCTACAAGAAAATAACTGAGCACACTTTTAAAATACAACCATTTTATATCAAAATAATATTAGTCTGCAAAACGGTCTCTATATTCCGTAGGAGTCAGTCCCATATGCTTTTGAAAGCAGGAAGAAAAATGTGCACTGCTACCGAAACCGCATTGTAAAGCAATATCAGTTATTTGATTTTCTTTGCGTTTTAGCATAATTTTGGACATTTTTATTCGTGTTTCAATAAGATATTCTATAGGCGTAATACCGATTTCATTTTTGAAGCGTCTGTTAAATGTAGTTTTAGACATATAGCCCAGATTAGCCAATTGAGCAACTGTGATGTTTTCCATATAGTGCTGTTCAATGTAATGTTGGGCACGGGCTATGGAATAGTCAGAAGAAACAGCACGCATATCTAAAGTCTCGCCAAATATACTTCTGATGAGCCAGTGGGTAATTATTTCAGTCTGTGCTTCAAGTGTCACATCGGAATTCATCATTGATTTACTATATTCGAAGACAAATGTATTAAGAGCCTTTAGTATATCTGAGCAGAACTCAAAAAGTTTTCCGTTAAATACCGGTATGCGGTCGGAGTACATTAGAAAGCGCTTCTCAAAATATTCTTTCTCTATATACAGGGAATAGCAATGTTTGTTTTCAGTTCCTTTATGTAACACGCCCGGAGATGTAATTGAGGCCCAATAGTGTTTTGGCTTATTGGAATTAATGTCAAAGTCAATTATAATCTCATAAGCCGGATGGCTGTGGTTAGTAACCGGTTTGTCTGATGCTTCGAATATTGGTATAAATATTCCGAAAGTTTTACGAATATAAACGTCGTACAGGAAAGCGTTAAATGTGTTATCCGTACCAACAAGATTATTAATTAAAGAAGTATTCATGGCCAATTCTCCTTAAGGTTTTAGTCTGTTATAAAATTATATCACAAGATAGGAATATCTGTATATTTTCACAAACATTTTTAATAAAACCCCTTGACATCTTAAATACAAGTGGTATAATACTTTAAAGCGTAACACTTTAAAGCAACAAAGCAAGTTTGAAATGAACAGAATGCATTAGCTGTATGTAACAGTTTTATGATAAGGAGGGCAATGGTATATGGCTAAAAAGGGTGAGTTAGTATCGTACAGACCGGATATTAAGGTGGTTGATTGTACATTAAGAGATGGAGGTCTTGTTAATAATTTCTTTTTTGATGATGATTTTGTAAAGAACCTGTATATGGCTAACGTGGCGGCAGGTGTTGAATATATGGAGTTTGGTTATAAGGCGTCTAAGGAGATTTTTGATGTCAATGAGTTTGGAAAGTGGAAGTTCTGCGATGAGCAGGATATCAGAGATATAGTTGGTGACAATGATACCGATATGAAGATTGCTGTTATGGCTGATGTGGGAAGAACTGATTACAAAAAGGATATCATTCCAAAGAAAGACAGCGTGATCGATATGGTGCGCATTGCAACATACGTTAATACTATTCCGGCGGCAATAGAGATGATTGATTACTGCGCAGATATGGGATATGAGACTACGATAAATGTTATGGCGATATCAACTGCCAGTGAGAATGACTTAGATATAGCGTTGGAACTGCTTTCAAAGAGCAAGGTTAACGTTATTTACCTTGTTGACAGCTATGGTTCAATGTATCCTGAGCAGATCAGACGTTATGCAGAGAAGTACACAGAAATTGCAGAAGCCAACGGAAAGTCGGTGGGTATTCATGCTCATAATAATCAGCAGCTTGCATTTGCCAATACTATAGAGGCATGTGCTTATGGCGTAAGTTTCCTTGATGCCACAATAAGCGGACTTGGAAGAGGTGCCGGTAACTGTTATATGGAGCTGCTTTTGGGATTCCTTCGCAATCCGAGATACAGCCTGAATCCAATTCTTAAGTTTATTCAGAATCGTATTCTGCCACTTAAGAAGGCAGGAGTTGTATGGGGCTGTGATGTTCAGTATATGCTTACAGGACAGCAGAATCAGCATCCGCGTTCAGCTATTGCATTTACAGCGGATGAGAGAGAAGATTATGTGCGTTTCTACCAGTCAGTATTAGACAGGGAGTAATTATAAGAGAGTGGCTTTTGTAAAATGTAATTTAGCAAAAGCCCTTTTTTGTATTGACTTTAATATGTCATAGCAGTAAAATACGGATAGGAATTGCGTTTGGGCAAAGTGTGGATGTGCATTGCAAAAGACACATTGCCTGCAATAAGCAGGAAAGGAAGTATTTATGATGGAAAAGAAGAATCTTGATTGGGCAAATCTTGGTTTTGGTTATATGAAGACAGACAAGAGATTTGTAGCAAATTATAAGGATGGTGCATGGGATGAGGGCGTTATCACAGAGGATGATAAGGTTGTTATCAGTGAGTGTGCAGGTGTGCTTCAGTATGCACAGACATGTTTTGAGGGCTTGAAGGCATATACAACAGAAGACGGACATATCGTTATGTTCCGCCCTGATATGAATGCTAAGCGTATGGCAGATTCAGCAAGAAGACTTGAGATGCCTGTTTTCCCGGAGGATAAGTTTATTGAAGCAGTTGCCAAGGTTGTAAAGGCTAATGAAGCATGGGTGCCACCTTTTGGTTCAGGTGCAACACTTTATGTTCGTCCATATATGTTTGGAAGCAACCCTGTTATTGGAGTTAAGCCTGCTGACGAGTATCAGTTCAGAATCCTTGTTACACCGGTAGGTCCATATTTCAAGGGTGGAGCTAAGCCGCTTACTATAAAGGTTTCAGATTTTGACAGAGCAGCACCAAACGGTACAGGTCATATCAAGGCGGGCCTTAACTACGCTATGAGCTTACATCCAATCGTTACAGCTCATAATGAAGGTTATGCAGAGAATATGTACCTCGATTCTGCTACAAGAACTAAGGTTGAGGAAACAGGTGGTGCTAACTTTATCTTTATCACAAAGGATGGTAAGCTTGTAACACCTAAGTCAGACACAATTCTTCCATCAATCACACGTCGTTCGCTTTGCTATGTTGCAAAGGAATATCTTGGTATGGAAGTTGAGGAGAGAGAAGTTTTTCTTTCAGAGGTTAAGGATTTTGCAGAGTGTGGTCTTTGCGGTACTGCGGCGGTTATTTCACCGGTTGGTAAGATTGTTGACCACGGCGAGGAAATCTGCTTCCCAAGCGGTATGGAGAAGATGGGGCCTACAATCCAGAAGCTCTATGACACACTTACCGGTATCCAGATGGGCAAGATTGAAGCACCGGAAGGCTGGATTTATACAGTAGAGTAATTTTAATTATTAGTCCTGTGACGGTTCCGACAGGACGGTAATATAAAATTGACCGAGTGATGAAGGTTATAGCGGGAGGTATCTACCTCCCGTTTTTTGTAATATTTGATAATTCTAATACTATAGAATATTAACGGAGGGTGTTTTTGGATGCATTATTCGACCTTACAATATTTTTATACGGAATTAGGTATAAACTGTCAAAAAATCTCACATAATTAATTATGTTTTTTATGGATTTTTTGGCGCAAATGTGCTATTATTGTACAAGATATATAAGATTATAATAAAGATATGATAGAAAGAGGCAGGAAAGAATGACACAGATCAGTACTAACGAAAGAGTTTTGCGTTCATCTGTTACTATGGAGGAGTGCAAGAAGATTGAGAAGGTATTGCGTGAGAACAATATATCATATTTCGAGAAGTGGAATACTCACAAGGGATTGCTGAGTTTTTTGAATAACGGTAAGAATGCAAGATGTGATATCTATATACATAAGGATGCGTTTGAGCAGGCTGAAAAGGCACTTGGAAAGAATGCCTGATATTATGTGTGATATGGCGTGACAGTTTTACTGTCACGCCATTTATTTTTATAAAATACAGAAGGAGAAGAATTTATGCAAAGCAAAGGAAGCTTTAAGAAACATTTAAAGATGATGCTGGCTACTATCTTAGCGGTATCTGTTATTGCGGGATGCTTTTTAGGCTGTAGCGCAAAGAAGGAAGAGACAACCATTGATGACAAGTTTATTGTTGGATTTGATGCAGAGTTTCCGCCATATGGTTATATGGACGAGAAGGGTGAATATGTTGGATTTGATTTAGATTTGGCACAGGAAGTCTGCACACGTAACGGTTGGACACTTGTAAAGCAGCCAATCGAGTGGGCAAGTAAGGATATGGAACTTAATTCAGGTATGATAGACTGTATCTGGAACGGCTTCACTATGAACGGCAGAGAGCAGGAATATACATGGTCTTCGGCATATGTTGATAATTCACAGGTAGTAGTTGTTAAGAAAGATTCAGGAATAACTAAGTTATCAGACCTTGCAGGCAAGGTAGTGGTAGTTCAGTCGGATTCATCAGCACTTGCTGCATTTGAGGGAGATGGTGCTACCGAGGAGAATAAGGCGTTAGCTGCATCTTTTAAGACTTTACAGCAATTAGGTGATTATAATAGTGCGTTTATGAATCTTGAGGCAGGTTCTGCGGATGCTGTATGTATGGACTACGGTGTTGCTAAGTATGAGATAGAGTCTCGTGGAGACAAGTTTGTAGTACTTGAGGAAAGAGTTGCCTCAGAAGCTTATGGTGTAGGCTTTAAGAAAGGTAACACAGCACTCAGGGATAAAGTTATGGAAACTTTGAATGAGATGCTTGCGGATGGCACATTTGAGCATATTGCAACGAAATGGGAACTTCAGGACAGCGTGTGTTTAGGAGAGCCTGGCAGTGATGCTGTTATGAAAGCAGAGAAGGACAGCGAGGCATCTGAGGCTATTATGGCAAAGATTTGGAACATAGTAGTACAGCTTTCAGAAGGTATGCTTGCATCATTAGCGATTTTTGTGCTTACGTTGTTGTTTGCATTACCATTGGGCTTGGTTATCACATTTGTCAGAAGGTCAAGATTTAAAGTGCTTCAGTGGATTGCGAGAATATACATATCAATTATGAGAGGTACACCGCTTATGCTACAGCTTTTGGTAGTATTCTTCGGACCATATTATCTCTTTGGTATGTCGCTTTCGTTCAGCTACAGATTTTATGCGGTAATCATAGGCTTCACACTTAATTACGCAGCATATTTTGCAGAGATATACCGTTCAGGTATAGAGGCTGTTCCGGTAGGACAGTATGAGGCTGCGGCAGTGCTTGGATACACCAAGGCACAGACATTTGGCAAGATTATTTTCCCACAGATGGTAAAGATAGTAATGCCGCCGGTTACTAACGAGGTAATTACACTTGTAAAGGATACATCCCTTGCTTTTGCTCTTGCATACACAGAGATGTTTACACTGGCAAAGCAGATTGCAGCGGCAGAGACAAGTATTATGCCACTTTTTGTTGCGGGTGTGTTCTATCATGTGTTCAACTTTATTGTGGCATTTGTATGTGAGCGCATTGAAAAGAAGATGCAGTTTGGAGGTAAGTCATGAAGCTTTTAGATATGAAAAATGTACACAAGAGCTATGGCAGCCTTGATGTGTTAAAGGGAATTGATTTGGAAGTTAATGAAGGTGAAGTTATTGCTATTATCGGACCATCAGGTTCCGGTAAGTCTACATTGCTTCGCTGTGCTACACTTCTTGAGAAGATGGATAAGGGAACTCTTGCCTTTGGTGATGCGAAGGCTACGGTTAATGATGTGGCAGAGGCAACAAAGTATGTTTCTAACAAGGAGCTGACAGGGGTTAAGAGTAATTTTGGATTGGTGTTCCAGAATTTCAACTTATTTCCACATTATTCAGTTCTTAAAAATATTACAGACGCACCTGTTACTGTTCAGAAAGTGAGCAAAGAAGAGGCTGTTGCCAATGCTAAGAAGCTGCTTGCAAAGGTTGAGCTTGCGGATAAGGCGGACAG
>JAFQIQ010000177.1 GCA_017397445.1 Lachnospira sp. | reverse complement strand
CGACTGGAGTATAATAATAGAGTAGTCGTTGACTAATATTACAACCTAATATCTAAACCGTTGAAGTGGAGATAAAGGTAAACGGGCACTTACAGAGAGCTGGGAGGCTGAGAACCGGCAGAATGCTATTTGTCAAATGGACCACGGAGGGCATGGTCAAAAGGAGTCTTAAGATTCCCTAGTATTCCATGACGTGAGGCATACGTTAGTTGCTGGGAATATGTTAGTATTCCGTGAGAGTGTGGATTCCACAAATCAAGGTGGCACCGCGGTAGAGTTTATACCGTCCTTGACAATAGAAGTACTATTGTCAAGGACTTTTTTATTCGTATTTTTAAGGAGGATTTAAGCATGGCGAAGGGTCGTTTTGGTATTCATGGAGGTCAGTATATACCTGAATCTTTGATGGATGAGATTTTGAAGCTTGAAGAGGCATACGAATTTTATAAGAATGACAAAGCATTTAATGAGGAGTTGGATACTCTCTTAAAAGAGTATGCAGGCAGACCGTCACTTCTTTATTATGCAGAGAAGATGACAAAGGATCTGGGTGGGGCTAAGATTTACTTTAAGAGAGAAGATTTGAATCACACAGGTTCTCATAAGATTAACAATGTACTTGGTCAGGCACTTCTGGCAAAGAAGATGGGAAAAACAAGAATTATCGCAGAGACAGGTGCAGGACAGCACGGAGTAGCAACTGCCACAGCGGCAGCCCTTTTGGGACTGGAGTGCGAGATATTTATGGGTGAAGAAGATACAATCCGTCAGGCACTCAATGTATATCGTATGGAACTTCTTGGCGCTAAGGTAAATGCTGTAATGACCGGCACAAGAACTCTTAAGGATGCCGTTAATGAGTGTATGCGTGAGTGGACTACAAGAATGGATGATACTCTTTATGTGCTTGGTTCAGTTATGGGACCACATCCGTTCCCTACAATTGTAAGAGATTTCCAGAGTGTTATCAGTCGCGAGGCAAGAGCCCAGATATTGGAGAAGGAGGGTAAACTTCCTGATGTTGTTATGGCATGTGTAGGCGGTGGTTCCAATGCTATGGGTATGTTCTATGAGTTTATAAAGGATGAGTCAGTTAAACTTATTGGCTGTGAGGCTGCCGGTCTCGGCGTAGATACAGATAAGACAGCTGCTACGGTATCAACAGGAACTCTTGGAGTGTTCCATGGTATGAAATCATATTTCTGCCAGGATGAGTATGGCCAGATTGCACCGGTTTATTCAATCTCAGCAGGACTTGATTATCCTGGTATCGGACCGGAGCATGCTAACCTTCATGACACAGGAAGAGCACAGTATGTACCTGTTACAGACGATGAGGCGGTTGAAGCATTTGAATATATAGCAAGAACAGAAGGTATTATTGCGGCTATAGAGAGCTCACACGCAGTAGCACATGTTATGAAACTTGCACCGACTATGGATAAGGATCAGATTATTATCTGCTGTCTTTCAGGACGTGGTGACAAGGATGTTGCAGCAATAGCAAGATATAGAGGAGTGGATTTACATGAGTAAGATTACAGATGCATTTAAGAATAAGAAGTCATTTGTGGGCTTCCTTACTGCAGGAGACCCATCACTTGATAAAACAGAAGAGTTTATTATGACCATGGAACAGTCGGGAGCATCCGTTATTGAAATCGGTGTGCCGTTTTCTGATCCTATAGCGGAGGGCCCGGTAGTTCAGGAGGCCAATGTGCGTGCACTTTCAGCACCGGGTGGCTGCACAACGGATATGATATTTGATATGCTTGAACGTGTTAAAGATAAAGTAAGTGTTCCTATCGTACTTATGACATACTTAAATCCGGTGTTCAAGTACGGTTATGACGCATTTATGAGTCGATGTGCACAAACAGGTGTGAGTGGCATAATTATTCCGGATATGCCATATGATGAGAAAGAAGAGATTCTTCCGATAGCAGATAAGCACGGAATAGAGATTATTTCCCTTGTTGCGCCTGCCAGCAAGAGTCGTATTCGTATGATTGCCGGTGAGGCAAAGGGTTATATATACGTGCTTCCTTCGTTAAATGCAACGGATGCCCGCAATGATATTGTAACAGACATTTCAGGTATTGTTTCAGAGATTCGTCAGGTTACAGACACACCGGTAATTCTCGAGATTGGTGTGAATTATCCGGAAGCAGAGTACGAGACTATCGCAGATGGTTTCGTTGTAGAGAATGCTATTGTTAACATTATCGCTAAGTATGGTAATGATGCAGCGCCACACATAGCTGAGTATGTGAAAAAGACTGTAGAAAGTTTATAATTATAATATATTAGATAAGTGATAGCCCGGTTCTTGCAGGAAAGAGCCGGGCTATTAATTAAAAGCGGTAATAATCAACACATTCTGCGGTTTTAAAGCCGCATTTTTCGTATAGCTTTATCGCCGCAATATTGTTACTGTTTACATGGAGTATTACTGGAACCTCAAATTCCTCAAAATACGCATTAATTAGTTCTTTCATAAATATTGTTCCAATACCCTGGTCACGCATATCTTCATCCACGAAAACTCCCGATATATTAGTGAAGGAGCCAGCAAAGTCAAGGTTGCATACAGCGACTGGTTCATCTTCATCCTCAGAATACATAAGGAAGTTCTCATAGTCATCCGAAAACATGCATTCGTATGAGTCAGATATGTTATCAGTAAGGATGCAGTTGTTATCCAGTTTCATAAGAAGCTCAGAGTGCACATATTCCGGCTTGATAGAAGAATCTTTAATTGCCTGACGGAACTCGTCAGGAATGGTGCCTATGAACTTTTTTGCTTTGTACGTTTCCTTTATCTTGTTAAGCATAGCTTTAAATATACCCTGCTTTCTAAAGCTGGGATGCACAAGTGCAGTGATTTCAACAACATTGTCAAGAATAATTCCACCAAGAAAGCCAACTAAATTACCATGTTCATCCAAAGCTACCACATGTACAAAACTATCGTCACCCTCTGTATCATAGTATGGCTCATATCCCCTACATGCTTCACACAAAGTGTTAAGTTGGTTATGCGTAGTCAGTGAGCTGATATCTGGTTTTTCTATAATTGTAATTTTCATAGTGCCTCCTTTTATATGGTTTGTGGATATGTATGCTATGGTATGTATCTGGCAGACTGTGGAAAAACGTCAGCACTTAACGAAGCAGGTCAAGGCCTTGACCGTGCTGAGTTTAGTACTGCTACGTTTTTCTACAAGCGGGAGCGGGTCTGCAAGGTACATATCCATAGCAAATATAACCATACAAAACATTTTTCCTAAAACCTATTGTAGCAAATCGCAATTTAAGGTACAATATATATGTTGTTGATTATTTTTTATGAGGTAATGTATATGAGTAAAGTAGCTATTCTGACGGACAGCAATAGCGGTATCACCCAGGCGGAAGCGGCCGAGTTGGGTGTGTTTGTTGTCCCTATGCCGTTTTTTATAGACGGAGAACAGTTCCTTGAAGGCATTAGTCTTACACAAGAGGAATTCTATGAGAAATTGAAGAGTGATGCAGATATTTCTACATCGCAGCCATCAGTGGGAGAACTTACTGATTGGTTTGATAAACTTTTGAAAGAGCATGATGAGG
>JAFQIQ010000176.1 GCA_017397445.1 Lachnospira sp. | reverse complement strand
CACTGTCTTTGATAAATTAGCTTCAACCATATAAATGTTAAGACTTCCATCCATATCTGATGAAAATACAATGTGACTTCCATCCGGTGTAAATACAGGATGAGAATGTGCATGCTTCTTTCCTGATGTTCCGTGATAACAAAGCAAGTTAGTGTTAGCCTTATGATAATTCCTGTCATACTCTATAAGCGCAATATACTTATTGCTGTCTTTCATATCTTCAGTAAGCATAGCTCTATCACCAACAGCATATGTTTCATCGAAATTCACATTAATATGTTCCGGTCTTAAATAAGGATAATAAAAACGTTCCTCATTCTTACCATCAAAATCCACTAGAATGTCAGCATTCATAAAGAATGGCATGTCCGCTTTATATCTGTATGAATACTGTGCTCCAATTCTGCCTTTGCAAGTGGTAAACTCATGACCAACACGTTCGAGATATTTCTGTTGCTTTATCAATGGTGTAACTTCATCTGTTGATACACGCACCGTCCACAACCTCTGTACCAGCTGCCATGGACCATCGTGACAAAACACCATATAATCCCCATCATCAGGCTTAAAATTAGTATGTGTAATACGGTCATGACCTCCTGTAACAACCTCACCTTTCTTCTTTAAACAGTCATATCTTATAACAAGGCTACTTGGCTGCTTAAAAAATCGCTCTCTTGATCCCGGCGCCGAACCGGATAACGGATCCGTAAACTGACTTGTAATAAGAGGAACCTCTTCAACAACAGTAAATCCCACATACCTTCCATCGTCCGTAGTAGTCAGGCTGTGAAAATTATATGTAAACGGAACCCTCATCAACTCCTCTGATTCAAGTGTTTCCAAGTCAACACATTTTAAAAATTCGTTACTATAGTAGTACGCTTTCTTACCATCCTTAGAAATCATAGCATGGGCACCATGTCCCATCTTAATCGCTTCACCTTGTGTCACCTGTAAAGCTTCACCTTTCTCAATATCAAGCAGAAAAAGCTCACCAAATCCCACCTTACCAATTGCTGGAGCATCCGGATTAACTACAATGGAAGTATGTGTAAAATCCGACACAAATACTGTATACTTACCATCAGCACTAAACTGTGGTGTTGTAAAATACGGCCTGTCATACAAAGCCTTATTGTCTGTTATACGCACCACTTCCACCCCCGTCACAGGATCCTTATTGGCAGTCATATTAAACTTATACCTGTTCCCTTTCATAACACGATCTCCTTTCAGAGAGCAAACCTCTCACAATACTGTAATAATCGTACTACAAAATCTAAATAAATACCACTAAAAATGTATATAATCCAATACATACTACAGATAGCTTGACATATCAATCTTCATAGTGCTGTACCAAATAATCATACAAAGCTTCCGGCGTACTAAAATCCACATCCCCAGTAGTGTCAGTCACCGTTCCCGGCTTATATTCCCTTCCAAAATCAAGCTCATACACAAAATAACTAATATCACACCCTTTATCTCTCATCAGTTTCTCAAGAAGCTTTACAACCAGCATCTCGTGGGATATCTGTAGGCTTGCCCCATTGCAAAAATCACATTCAATATTCTCCCTGCTGCAGGCAAATATTTCATCCACCTTTCTCACAATGTCATTAGCTTCCTTCAAGCGATTAATCGCATCCACAAATTCATCCTTAGAAATCATAATCTTGTCCATAAAAAAATCCTCCTACTAGTTCCGGTTAATCCGGTTCTAATAAAAGGATATAATATTTATATAAATTTGTCATTGGACAGATAGTCCAAAATCTACGCCGCCATAAGCACATGCTCAAAACTCTTATGTACCGCAGCAATTCTCTTTATCAAACCATCTGCTGTAAGTTCCCATACCCAAAGTGGCTTTTGCGATTGCAATACCAACAGTTCATCCATATGAACCCCCAACAATCTGCTAAGCGCACACAAATGTTCCACCGAAGGTAAAATCTGCCCTTTATACCACCTGTATATCGATTGCGGACATGCCAAATCCAGATAATCCTGAATATATTTCACACTATATCCCGCATCATTAAGCATCGTTTTAATCTTTTCGCCTGTTTTAATTGGGTCGATTGTTGAACTCATCCACAACACCTCCATATAATATTAATAAAATAATATCATATATATTAAAATTTGTCATTGGACAAATAGTCCAACTTAAAAACCGAAGCATACCAAAATGATACGCTCCGGTCTACACTCTTAATATAACTCCTTAAAATTAGAAGAATTGTAGCTCTTTCCCTTATATGTAACAGTCAAAGCAGTACAACCGTCAAATGCTCCAAGATAAATTTTCTTAATACCGTCATGAAGTTCCAAACTTCTTAATGCTACGCAAGAACTAAATGCCTGTGCATATATTTCTGTTACTGTTGATGGTATCGTAACACTTGTCAAAGAATTACATACTGCAAATGTCTGTGCCTTAATTACCTTAATCCCTTCCGGAATTACAATCTCCTTAAGACCTGTACAATACATAAATGCACGTGCCTCTATAGTAGTAACACTAGCCGGTATTTTTATATCCTCCAGCTTTGAACACATTCTAAACACTTCTTCGCCAATAGTTGTCACATTTCCTGCAAATGTTACCTTCTTAAGTGCTTCACATTCGTTAAATGTGCGCTTCTCAATAGTTGTAACATTCTTTGGAATTGTAATCTCAGTAAGTCCCTTACATCCGTCAAATGCATTAGCACCGATAGTTGTAACACTTTCCGGTAACTTTATACTAATAAGATTCTTCCATGTCTTAAATGCATTGGCCTTGATATTAGTAACACCTTCCGGTATCTCTATAGTCTTTACACTGCTGTTAACATAGAACTGTCCTATCTCCTTAACAGGCTCTCCGTCAAGCTTAGCAGGAATACGGATATGAGCTTCCTTACCCTTGTACTTATAAACAGATATTCCTCCAAGAACTGCATCATACTTATATTCGAAATCAGTAGCTGCAGGCTCAACCACCTGTTCAATGTCCTCAGCCTTTGTGGCCGGTTCTTGCGAAACCGTACCACTGTTATTATCATTAGCAACAGTTCCTGTAGTTCCCGTATTGTTACTATTCACTGATGAGTTAACATTTTCCTTATCGCCACATGCTGCGAGCACCATCACCATAGACATAATAAGAATTATGCTTAGTATTCTTTTCTTCATAACAACCTCCTATAAATAGAAATATATCAATTTCAGATTATAATCTCTATAACGTCAATTGTCAATCTCTATAACAATAATGTTATATCTAAAAAACTGTTATATTATCTCTATAGAGGTGATTATATATGGAAATCGGACATCGTATTCGTGAATTACGTGAACAAAAGAATTATACAATAAACAAACTGGCAAACTTAGCCGGAGTATCACAAAGTTATCTGCGAGATGTGGAATTAGAAAACAAGAATCCAACCATAGCATTTTTATCACTCATATGCCAGACTTTGGATATATCCCTAAAAGATTTTTTTAACGAGAAAACTCAAACAGGAATTTCTGACGACCCTATTGTGCAGGCTATATACAGACTTACACCGGAGCAAAAAGAAGCCCTATTGAACTTCTTAAAAACATTACAGAATTAACAGAAGTGCCCCTGACTGATTAAATCCAGCCAGGGGCAGTTTTACTTATATTATCTTTTCTCAATCACCAGATGATGAAAAAATGCGATATTTTAAAGTACTTTCTCCATAACTTCATACGCGAGTATCACTCCGTTTTCTACCGGATAACGCTCGTGCTTTATAGTAGAGAATCCTAATTTCTCATAGAGTGCTGCTGCCGGTAACGAAGCATCCAAATACGCCCTGTCATGCTTTTCGCCAATCTTAGCTTCTATCTCCTTCATAATAAATGTGCCATAACCCTTTTTCTGATATTCCGGTAGCACATATACTCTTGTTATATGATTGTCCACATAACAGCCTGTTGCCACGATAGCTTCATCTATCTTAAGAACACCCACATAACCATTTTCAATATCCTCTGCTATAGCTTCCCTACTGTGATGTTCACAGAAAAAATCCACCACTTCTGCCGGATAGTATTTCGGATAAATTGTTTTTATTGTTTGTTGTACTACATTGTAAATGTCCTGTAAATCTTCTGTTTTTGCTAATTCGTATTTCATAATTATTCCACCGTTTTCTTAAAGCTCTACACTAAATTTGCCTCTGCTCCACAACCACATAGGCGTATGTACATCTATAGGAACAAAATCCGTCCCTCTTAAAATCTCCTGCCATCTGTTTGCAACAAGTTCCTGCACATTGCTTTGCAGTGCCTCTACTGAAGATATAATACCAAGCCTCTCACTTGCCTGAATTACATGAGTATCAGGAGCCACCGTTATATTCTCTCGGTCAACAAATTTCACATCTGTATATTGTTCCATCACATATAGCCAGTAGTTGCAGATTTTATTCCCACCTAGATACGGAAACTGCTTCTTATTCCTTAGAATATGCAATTTCACTTTCTCCACGGAATACTCGTTATCACTAAACAACTTACGAATATCCCCTTCGAAATCATTTTCTATGGTTTCACACAATGTTCTCCATATAACAGGTTGCTTATTGGGCTGCAATGCCACCTTGTACTTCAACAATTTCTCTCTTAATTGCTGTTCATCCATGTTAACCACTGCTTTCGTATCAAAAACATCTTCGGTATCTGCATCCTTATATGTTTTATTCGCACATTCCCACAATGTATATGAATTTCTTTGATAATTAAGTGCCATAGGTAGTGTAAAATACAAATAATTCTCAATTGACGATTTCTCTAATGTAGGGTTCTCGTCTTCCGGCATTTTTTCGCCGCCAAGCTTGCCTGACTTGTATGCTTCTATGAGCTTATAAACCTTGTCCATTGCAAATGTCTTCAACCTTACACCTCCTCCGCAATCTCCCTCTGCACCTTTTTACTAAAGCTTCTAAATACAGTGTCATACGCATGATCAATCATATTCAGCAACTCCTCATCCGGAAATTCGTCCAAATAAATAGTGTTCCAATATGGTTGCTGCACCGACGGACAGTGATAGCCTCTCACCACTTTTCCCGGATATGCCATACGATAAAACTGCCCCGCATCCGCCGTACATTTCAACGTAATCTTATAATCCTCCGGATATGGGTAAACTTGTGCAAATATTTTTCCATTCAGCTTGTAACATATGGGAACATCCCCAAATGGACATTCTTCATATGCTTTATGTTTGCTTAAGCAATACTTCTTGATATCTTCTACTAACATGATTCACCTTTTGACAGTTCTTTAACAACTCATCTAACAATTCTTAATATGTATGATTCAAAACCATATACATTTATACATATATTATGCCACAAATACAATTTTTTCAAGTTTTGTAACACATAAATTAATTCTATGTGTTGGTTAATTGTACTGTCTTCCTTGAATCACCGAATTTTAATATATTGATTTTCCTCAAAAAGCCTTTATCTAATTTTTTAAAAATCCATATTCTGTCAGTGGTTGCAACAATTTAGATATGAGAATTTTCTTGATTTTAAAATGTATCTAATTTTGCATTACATCTCATACAAGTCACTCTTACTCACAACTTGGTCACTCTGACCAAGTTACTGACCATGATTTAAGAATAATATTTCCAGCCCTTGTTTTCTATAACATTTTCAATCGAGTGTTTTTGAACAAGTGCCACTCGATTAAAACTCGAGACATTATTTTAACTCGACATTTGCATATCAAAATAACGTACTCACCATATCTTGATCACATCATGACCAACTTGGTTAGGATGTGGTTATGATATGGTTAAGATCCATTTTAATTATAATAAGGTTTTATCTTGAACTATATCCTACTTCATTATTCAATCAATATTCGCTCATTTTAATGAGCGAATTATATGCAGCTTCATCCCCACTACAACAGTCTCCAATATCCATTCTTGTTAGAACCTACTCGCTCAATATAACCGTTCTCTCTCAGGAATGCGATATTGTTCTGAATCGCAGTTTTTCCAATTCCAATTACAGACATCAACTGCGGCTGTGTAATATT
>JAFQIQ010000175.1 GCA_017397445.1 Lachnospira sp. | reverse complement strand
TAAGATTATTTCTTGTAACATTCAGAGAGTTATTGATGAGAACGAATTGATTAATGCTTTGGGTCAGGACAATATGTCTAAGATTCAGAAGGAAGCTTCTATTGCTAAGGCTGAGGCAGAAAGAGATATTGCTATTGCACAGGCTGAGGCTGCTAAGCTTTCTAATGAGGCACAGGTTAATGCTAAGACAGAAATTGCTATTAAGCAGAATGAATTAAGCATTAAGCAGTCAGAGTTACAGAAGATTTCTGATGCTAAGAAGGCTGAGGCTGCTGCAGCGTATAAGATTCAGGAGCAGGAACAGCGTAAGATTCTCGAAATCACAGCTACTAATGCAGATATCGCTAAGCAGGAGCGAGAGGTAGAACTTAAGGCTAAGCAGGCTGAAGTTAAAGAGCAGGAGCTCGCTGCTTCTATCAGAAAGCAGGCTGAGGCTGAGAAGTATAGAATAGAGCAGAATGCTCAGGCTGAGTTGTTCAAGAGACAGAAGGAAGCCGAAGCTAAGAAGTACGAAGAGACTCAGAGAGCTGAAGCAGAGAAGATTAAGGCTGAGGCAGCAAGATTTGCTAAGGAGCAGGAGGCTGCCGGTATCGCAGCTATTGGTAAGGCTGAAGCTGAGGCTATCAGAGATAAGGGTATCGCTGAGGCTGAGGCACTTGAGAAGAAGGCTGACGCTATGGCTAAGTACGGTAAGGCTGCTATCCTCGAGATGGTTGTAGAGAAGTTACCGGAGATGGCTGGTGCTATTGCTAAGCCACTTGAGTCTATTGATAAGGTTACAATTATCGATGGCGGTGGAACATCTAATTCAGGTGTTGCGTCTATGGGTGGTTACGTACCATCAGTTCTCGCAAAGACTATTGAGTCTGTTAAGGAGACAACAGGTATCGACATCAATGAGATAGTCAAGGCTGATACATATGACGCTAAGGTTAATAAAAACCTTAATGTTACAGGCATTGACAGTGCAGATGTTAATGTGGTTGCACAGAAGGAAGCTGCGACTACAAAGGAAAATTAAATTTATACAATTATTATAGTATAATAATAAAGCTAAGGGCCTCTTGGTCCGTGGTCAGAATGATTACGGACTAGGAGGTTTCTTTTTGGTATAAATTGTTAAAAAGTTGTCTTGCAAAGCGATATTTTTAGGAGTAATATATATGTATATGGTTTAGGTTCGACAATTTATTTTTAAGGGAGGAATAGGTGATGAATAGGAAAGTTCGAAAATTGAGTATTAAGGTTAAGTTGTTGGTACCGACAGGACTTATAGTTGCTATGGTTGCTATTGTTATGGGAATAGTTGCATACATACAGCTAAATAGTAATTTGGTAAAAGCTGGTGTTGATCAGGCTGATATGGCCGCTAATATTGCTGTTAATTCGATTAATGTCGAATTGTTGCAAAAGATTAAGCCGGGAGAAGAGAAGTCTGAAGCTTATGGAAGTATATATTATACCATGACCAAGAACAGAGAGGTTTGTGGTATAAAGTATCTTTATACCTTATATGAGGAAAATGGTGTTGTATATTATGGAGTAGATGCAGATGAAACAACGAATAGGAATAATATTGGAACACAGTTTGAAGTATCCTATGCTGAATTAAAAGACGTATTTGACGGTGGAGAATATGTACAGGATTATATTGATTCAACAGAAGATGGAGATTTGATTTCTGTATATAAGCCTATAAGCGATAAGAATGGTAAAGTAATAGGCGTATTAGGGTGTGACTATGACGCTTCTGAGGTAGTGGAAAGTCTTAATAAGAGTATTATGTATATTGCTATTGTTACAACAATATGTGTTGTGCTTGCTCTTACTGTAGTAGGATTGATTGTTGGAAAATTTTTAACGGTTCTCAAAAGTGTTGATAATAAAGTTTATGATTTGGTACATAGTGAGGGTGATTTAACCAAGAAGTTAGATGTGAAGTCAGGTGATGAGATGGAGCTTATTGCTAACAATGTTAATTCATTGCTTGAACACATACGCGTGATTATGGAGGAAATAGCTAAAAATTCAGCTTCATTAAAAATATCATCGGCCAATGTAGCTACGCACCTTGCAGACACGGATATGCAGGTTAGTGATGTTTCTGCTACTATGGAGCAGATGAGTGCGGCAATGCAGGAAACAAGCGCATCTTTAGTAGGTATTAATGATGCTGTTATAAGAATTCATGAGGCAATTATGAATATTTCAGATAGTGCTGCACAGGAGAAAGTAACTTCTAATACTATTGCGGCCAAAGCTGATGAAGTATATAATGATGCTATTGGGCATAGAGTTGAAGCTATAGAAAAGGCTTCGGAAATGAAACGAATCGTTAATCAGAAGATAGAAGAATCAAAGTCAGTAGAAGAGATTAATGTTCTTACTGAGAATATTCTTGGAATAGCAAGTCAGACAAACCTTCTTGCACTCAATGCTAATATTGAGGCGGCAAGAGCAGGGGAAGCAGGTAAGGGATTTGCGGTTGTTGCGGGGGAAATAGGTAAACTTGCTCAGGATTCTGCTACAGCAGCCGGCAGAATCAGAGAAGTAAGTAATATAGTAATTAATGCTGTTAATATGCTTGCGCAAGAATCTGAGAATATGGTTGCTTTTATGGATGAAGTTGCTATGGCGGGCTACGATAAGCTTTTAGAGACAAGTAAGAGTTACAGAGATGATGTGAAAAACACAGAGAATATTATGGAAGAGTTTGCTAAGGCCAGTGAGCAGTTAAAATGTGATATTGATGAAATTAAGGAGTCGGTGTCAGCGGTTAATATTGCAGTGGAAGAGAGTGCTAATGGAATTACTAATGTTACAATGCTTGCTGCTGATATTAAAGAAAATGTTACCCAGATAGAAGGAGAAGCCAGCGGAAATACAGCCGTTGCTAATGATTTGAATACAGAGGTTAATAAATTTAAGCTGGCATAGATGTAGGTGGGAATATGGGATTGTTTAACAGTAAGTCAAAACAGATTAAGAAAGAAATGGACAATTTATTTAATGATATTCAGATTAATCTTGAAAATAATTATAAGGATTTAGCGATTGGAGCCAGAAAAAAAGCAGAAGAGCGGCTGGAAGAATTGAAGCAATCCAATCAGTTATCAGATAGAGACTATACTAAATTTAAGCAAAAACTTGATGTTTTTACTGAGAGGATGAAAGGATATCATCATTAAGTGCATAAAAACTGAATAAAAAAACTGTAATTTGTTAAAAAAACCACAATTGTCCACTTGAACAATTGTGGTTTTTGTTGTATCATATTGTATAGGTGATTGAGGGCTAATTTGCTTTAGTGCGATGCATTGATAAACACATTTTTACTTAGGTAAAATGTGTTTGTAATTGTGCGTCTATGTCAACAATCAACATATACAAGAAAAAGGAGTATAGACTATGAATGAACAAAAAGAATTTAAGCCTTATATTCCAGCAGAGAAAGTGACTCCTGAGATTACGATTACATCAATCTTAATGGGTATATTACTCGCTGTTGTATTTGGTGCGGCTAACGCATACCTTGGATTAAGAGTAGGTATGACTGTATCAGCATCAATTCCTGCCGCAGTTATTGCGATGGGAGTTATTCGCGTTATTATGAGAAAGAATTCAATTCTCGAAAGTAATATTGTACAGACTATCGGTTCTGCCGGTGAGTCAGTTGCGGCAGGTGCCATATTTACATTGCCTGCATTGTTCCTTTGGGCATCTGAAGGTAAGATGGATAAGCCGGACATACTAGAGATTACATTGATTGCATTACTTGGTGGATTGCTTGGTGTATTCTTTATGGTTCCGCTTCGTAATGCTCTTATTGTTAAGGAGCATGGTGTTCTGCCATATCCGGAAGGAACAGCGTGTGCAGAGGTTCTTCTTGCCGGTGAGAAAGGTGGAGCGAATGCTTCAACTGTTTTTGCAGGTATGGGTTTTGCGGCAGTGTTTAAGTTTATTGTAGACGGTTTAAAGGCCGTTCCTAGTGAGGTTAACTTACGGTTTAAGGGATATGCGGGAGAAGTTGGTACACAGGTTTATCCTGCTGTGTTAAGTGTTGGTTATATATGCGGACCACGTATCTCTTCTTATATGTTTGCGGGTGGTTTACTTAGCTGGATGGTGCTTATACCTATTATTGTGTTGTTTGGCGAGCAGCTTATACTTTATCCTGGAACAGCACCAATTGGTGAGATGTTTGCAACTGGTGGTGCAAGTGCCATCTGGAGTTCTTATATCCGTTATATTGGTGCCGGAGCTCTTGCGGCAGGTGGTATTATAAGTCTTATTAAGTCTTTACCGCTTATTGTTCGTACATTTAAGGATGCTGTTAAGTCTATGACAGCAGGAGGTAATACAAGCACAGCACGTACAGCACAGGATCTTAGCATGAAAGTGATTCTTATATGTATCGCTGCTTGTACATTGGCTATATGGCTTGTACCTGCTATTCCTGTAACATTACTTGGCGCTGTTATTGTAGTAGTATTTGGTTTCTTCTTTGCTACAGTATCATCCCGTATGGTAGGACTTGTAGGAAGCAGTAACAACCCTGTTTCAGGTATGGCTATTGCAACACTTCTTGTAACAACAGTTCTTCTTAAGATTACGGGAGATGTTGGTGCTCACGGTATGCAGGGAGCCATTGCTATCGGTTCAATTATCTGTATTGTAGCAGCTATTTCAGGTGATACATCACAGGATCTAAAGACTGGTTTTCTTCTTGGTTCAACACCTAAGAAGCAGCAGATTGGTGAGGTTCTTGGTGTTGTTGCATCAGCACTTGCTATCGGCGGTACACTTTATCTTCTTGATTCGGCTTGGGGCTTTGGTTCAGAAGAACTCGCTGCACCACAGGCTACACTTATGAAGATGATTATTGAAGGTGTTATGGATAATAATCTTCCATGGGGACTTGTTCTTATTGGTGTATGTATTGCTGTTATTGTTGAGATTATCGGTATTCCGGTACTTCCATTTGCAATCGGTATTTACTTGCCTGTACAGCTTAACGCTTGTATTATGGTTGGTGGTATTATCAGACTTGTATTTGACAAGATGAAGAAGGAAGAGGAAGAGAAGAAGTCAATTATCAGTGATGGTATTCTTTTCTGCTCAGGTATGATTGCAGGAGAAGGTTTGGTAGGTATCTTACTTGCTGTACTTGCAGTGTTTGGCGTAGGTGAGGTGCTTGATATTTCAGGAGTGCTTAATCTTCCAACATGGGCAGCTAATATAGGAAGTCTGGTAGTACTTGTACTTGTTATTCTTTCAGTGCTTAAGTTCTCTATCTGGAAGAAGAGAAAGAAAGCGTAATAAAGGTAGTTATGAAGAAAGAAAAGTTATCAGCTAATTATCTGGAGCGTGTGCCGGTGAGACCGGCACACATCCAATGGTCTAAGGACGATAAAGGAATAGTAACTCTTGATATAGAGAATAAAGGGATTGCTAACAGAATCGCTCAGAAGCTCTTTAAGAAACCAAAGGTTAGTCATATACATCTTGATGAGATGGGAAGCTTTGTGTGGCCTTTAATTGATGGCGAAAAGAATATTACAAAGCTTGGTGTTGAGGTTAAGGAGCATTTTGGAGAGAAGGCAGAACCTTTGTATGAAAGACTTGCCAAGTATTTTCAGATATTGGACAGTTATAAGTTTGTGGAGTGGAAGGAGTAAGTACAGTGTATAACGAGCTTACAAAGAATGATATAAAGAAGATGCAGGAAGAAATCGAATATCGTACTCTTGTCGTAAGAAAAGAGGCCTTGGAAGATGTTAAGACTGCGAGGGCTCACGGAGATTTGAGTGAGAATTTTGAGTATCATGCGGCGAAGAAAGTTAAGAATCAGAACGAGAGCCGTATTCGTTACCTTCAGAGAATGATTAAGACTGCAACAATAATTGAGGATAAGTCAGCTGAAGATGAGGCAGGTGTTAATAACACAGTAGAAATTGAATATGAAGATGATAATTCTACAGAAGTTATTAAACTGGTCACAACAGTACGAGGTGATTCGCTGGAAGGTTATATCAGTATTGAATCGCCACTTGGTAAGGCGGTGCTTGGGCACAAGGTTGGTGACAGAGTGCTTGTTCAGGTTAATGACAGAGTGAGTTACTATGTAATAATCAAGTCTATTGAAAAGACAGATGATTCCAATGATACAATACAGTCGTATTAGTTAATAATATGAATATTTTATAAAATGTCAATGTGTTTGGGAAAATGCATTGACATTTTTTATTATAAGTAATATTATGTGTTAAATAGATTGTAAATTATAATTATACACGGGGGTTAGAATGGTACTTGATGAAGCTCAAAAAAATGCAGTGGAGCATAATAAAGGTCCTGCTATGATTCTTGCAGGACCGGGGTCCGGAAAAACTACGGTTATTACGCATCGATTGAAACAGTTAACGGAAAGTTATGGAGTAAAACCGGAGAAGATTTTAGTAATAACATTTACAAAGATGGCGGCAGTTCAGATGAAGGAACGTTATCTTGGCTTGTGTGGTATTAAAACTTCTAAGATAACATTTGGTACATTTCATGCAGTGTTTTTTATGATATTAAGGCAGGTTTACGGTTATAAGGCAACTGATATTATAAGGACGGGGGAGCAACGTGCTATGATTAAGATGCGACTTATGGCAAAGGGAATCAATGTGCAGGATGAGAATGGTTATATACATGATATTATGTCAGAGATTGCCAAAGTTAAGAGTGGCGACTATGATTTAGATACTTATCAGGCAACGAGTTGTGAGACAGAGCTGTTTAAGGAGTTCTATAGAGCATATGGTGATATGCTTGAAAGCGAGCGCAAAGTGGATTTTGAGGATATGATGGTAAGTACGCTGGAGGTGTTGAAGGAGCGACCGGAGGTTCTTTCTCAGTGGCAGAACTTCTATGAATATATTCTTGTGGATGAATTTCAGGATGCATCGCCTGTGCAGTTTGAGATAGTAAAATTATTGGGAGCAAAGCACATGAATATATTCGTTGTTGGTGATGATGATCAGAGTATATATGGTTTCCGAGGGGCGGCCCCTGATGTTATGAAAGCTTTCGAGAAAGAGTACAGGGATGTTAAGATATATCACTTGAATATTAATTATCGTTGTTCGGGGAATATAGTTAAAGCGGCTACTTCAATTATTAATAAAAATTCTAACAGATTTTATAAGGACCTTAGAGCTTATAATGAAGCAGGCGAAAAGGTTAGAATTGTCCGGTGTGGGAGTATGGAAGAACAGAATGAGAAGATAGCAGCGATGTTACAGGATATTATTAGGAATACGGAAGATAATGTGGCTGTGTTGACAAGAACACATTTTCAATCACGTGACATAATCTTAATGTTGGAAAAGAAAGGAATTAAATTCGCTTTAGGAAAGCATAGAGAGAATATATATTCACATTGGATTGCTGTTGACATTGAGGCATATATAAAAATCGCAATGGGAAGTCACGACAGAGGCGATTATTTAAGAATAATCAATAAACCTATAAGATATATAGACCGGATGTTTTTTAGAAGTCCGATAGTTGAACCGAAACAGATTGTGCAGGATATGGATTCTGTAAGTCAGAGTAATGTGAAGATTATATTTGAAGAATTTATGAATGATATTAATATGATAAGAAATATGCCGCCTTTTGCAGGATTTAACTATATACTTAAGAAAATGGGGTATGAAATATATCTTAAGGAATATGCTAAGGAAAATGCTGTGAAATTCGAAGAGTTACAATGTGTAGTAGAACAGCTGGCAGAAAGTTTTAAAGTGAGTGCTACTTATGATATGTGGCTGGAAAAAGTATCTTTAGGATTAAGAGAGATGAATCATAAAGAAAGTGCCAGTAAGGAGGGGATTTTGGAAAGAATTGTGTTTAATACCATGCATGGTGCTAAGGGATTGGAATATGACAGGGTTATTATACCGGATGTAAGCGAGGGAATCGCACCGTATTCTAAGGCGTTATCAGAGGATGCTTTGGAGGAGGAAAGAAGACTTTTTTATGTAGCTATGACAAGAGCCAGGAAAGAATTGACTATTACATATGCTGACATACGGCACAATAAATATGTGCAGCCCTCGCGATATGTACGAGAACTGCACCATAGTAAATCATGTGTTTAGTTTTCTTCTTCGGTGTCTTCTTCTGCGTAGAGTTCTTCATACTCCATAGCATCAAGTTCTTCGTCAAAAGCATCAGCAACAACTTCGTATTCTTCGTCTGTTTCGATGTTTTCGAGAACAGGCTCACCGTCAGCAGTTTCAGTGTAACGGTAAAGGAATACTTCATCGTTATCAGCAGCAGGTCCGTCAAGCGGAAGAAGTGCTATATAGTCGTTATCGCCTGCAGGAAATATACGAACGATAGCGCATTCGCATTCTGTTCCATCATCTAAAGAAAGAGTGACTGTAGAGTAAAGTCCACCATTGTTAGTGTTATTAGTTTCTGACATATAAAACCTCCAAAGTAAAATCAATATATCTGATATGACTTTAACAGAATATCTGTAAAAATGCAATATCAATAAGTAAAATTAAGATAAATCACGTTTTAATAATTCTTTTAAAGAATAAGCGGTAAAAAACTTAAATTTAGCAATTTTTTTGTTGCAAATCGTTTTCTGTGGGTGTATATTAAGGGGGTAAATCAGTTAAGATTACAAATCGAGGTGGAAAGCTATGGACAAGATAGATAAGATGATAGTAACTTTACTGCAGGAGAATGCCAGAATGCCATTAAAAGCATTGGCTGAAAAAGTTTTTTTGTCGTCGCCGGCAGTTTCAGCAAGAATTGAGAGACTTGAAAAGGAAGGCATTATTGAGGGGTATGAAGTACGTATTAACCAGATTAAGCTTGGGTACCATATCACAGCCTTTATTAATCTTGAAGTTGCACCGGCACAGAAGCAGGAATTTTATCCCTTCGCATTGAGTTGTCCTAATGTTGTGGAGTGTAATTGTGTGACCGGTAATTATTCTATGTTGCTTAAAGTCGTTTTTCCTAGCACTATGGAGCTTGATACATTTGTTGGTCAGTTGCAGAAATATGGAAGAACCAGCACACAGATAGTTTTTTCAACACCTGTAGAGCCACGAGGTGTTGATGTTAATGTAGAAGTACCGGGAAGTGGTAAGTAATTATAAAATATATTAAATATGTATTAACAGACGCTGTTATGTTGCCATAACAGCGTTTTTTTTGTATAATTATATCAATATGGCGTTAAGTCGAAAGTGAAGAGGAGGTTCACCATGAGTGAAATAAATATGCAGTATCAGGATAAAGCACGTAAGATAAGAGAGAATATATCCAAAGTAATTATAGGTAAGGAAGAAGTAACTGATTATGTATTAGTTGCATTGCTTGCAGGAGGACATATACTGTTAGAGGACGTTCCGGGTACAGGTAAAACTATGCTTGCTAAAACATTTGCCAAATCTATAGATGCAAAGTTTTCAAGAATACAGTTTACTCCGGATTTACTGCCGTCAGATGTTACCGGAATTAATTATTATAATCAGAAAGAAAGTGCGTTTGTATTCAGAGAAGGACCGATTTTTGCTAATATTATTTTGGCGGATGAGATTAACAGAGCAACACCTAGAACTCAGTCTGCGCTTCTTGAGTGTATGGAAGAAGCACAGGTTACAGTTGACGGTAAGACAAGTAGGTTGGATGCTCCATTTGTGGTGCTTGCGACACAGAACCCTATAGAGACAGCAGGAACATATCAGTTACCGGAG
>JAFQIQ010000174.1 GCA_017397445.1 Lachnospira sp. | reverse complement strand
TATGGCAAAGAATCTGTGCAAAGCAGGATACGAAGTATGTGTACACTCAACGAACAAGGCTAGTGAAGCAGAGGCTGTAGCTGAAGGCGCGGTATCTGTTGAAGGCTATGGATGGATGGCAGCTAACTGTGATGTGGTTATTACTATAGTGCCTGCGGATAAAGAGATTAAAGAACTTTATCTGGGAGAAGATGGTCTTATTGCGAATGCAAGGCAGGGTGTTGTGTTTATTGATATGACTTCTGCTAAGGGCAGTACTAAGGAACTTGTGAATACGGCTGTTACAGAAGCGGCTAAAGATATTCAGTTTGTTGACGGACCTGTGAGCGGTGGCGTTGCCGGTGCGGTTAACGGCACACTTACTATTATGACAGGCTGTGAGGAAGGTTGTTTTGAGAAAGTTAAACCGGTGCTTGAGGCTATGGGAAAGAATATTATATACACAGGTGCAGTGGGAACTGCATCCAATGTTAAGATGCTCAATCAGATGCTGAATGCCGGCAATACTGCGGTGGCAGCAGAGGTTCTTTGTATGTCAAGAAAGCTTGGTGTTGATGACGAAGTATTAAAGACGGTTGTAAGTCAGAGTAGCGGACAAAGCTTTGTATTTGATAGGAATGTAACTAAGTTTATGATGAGTGGTGAGCATACCCCGGGTTTCAGACTTAGTCTTATGAAAAAGGATGTGGGACTTTTTGTAGATGCTGCATCAGAGTTGGAAGGTTTTACACCGGTGACTAATCTGGTGTATGAATTGTTTAAGGCTTGTGCTAACAACGGCATGGGTGATATGAATTATACCAGTATTCATAAGTGGATAGAAGAGAATCAGAGTAAATAGTTGCAGGTATAAAGTTTTTGGTTAAGATTTGCCTAAGAAATTGTTAGACTTGTAGACGATGTGTTGTACATTTTGTTATAATCAAACCCAATTAGTGCATAGTAAAGATTATAATATTCCGCGATAAGCATACCCTCGGAATAATAATTCTTGCTATGCACTATATATTAATTAAGGGGCATTTGAATTGACGCTCCGTAACTGAGAAGGGAGTTTAATGACAGTACATTATGGACGACACGGACACTAACAATATCTTGTTTATGATTTTATTACAGGTGGTGCTTATTGCACTGAATGCAGTGTTTGCCTGTGCAGAGATTGCTATTATATCTATGAATGACAATAAGCTGGCAAAGATGGCGGCAGAGGGCGATAAGCGAGCGATGAGACTTGCAAGACTGACTAATCAGCCGGCAAGATTTTTGGCTACGATACAGGTAGCAATTACACTTTCGGGATTCTTGGGAAGTGCTTTTGCGGCAGAGAATTTTTCGGGGGTGCTTGTTAATTGGCTTGTTGGATTGGGAGTACCTGTTTCATCGGAGGTTTTAGATTCAGTCGCAGTAGTGTTTATTACTATTGTATTGTCGTATTTCACTCTTGTATTTGGTGAGCTGGTGCCTAAGCAGGTTGCTATGAGAAAAGCAGAACCACTGGCACTTGCTATGTCGGGACTTATAAGTGGTATATCGACAGTTTTTGCACCAATCGTAGGGTTTCTTACATTGTCAACTAATGGAATTCTGAGATTGCTTAGGATAGACCCTAATGCTGCTGATGATGAAGTAAGCGAAGAAGAGATTCGTATGATGGTTGATGTCGGTAGTGAAAAAGGCACTATTGATGCTGAAGAGAGAACATTTATACAGAATGTATTTGAGTTTGATGATCTTTCAACTGATGAGTTAGCAACCCACAGAATTGATGTTGTTATGTTGGATTTAGAGGATTCCATGGATGTGTGGAAGGAGACTATATATAGCACAAGATATACTATGTATCCCATATGTGAGGATTCTGCTGACAGGATTGTTGGTGTACTTAATGCAAAAGAGTATTTCAGGTTGGAAGATAAGAGCCGAGAGTCGGTTATGATGTCGGCTGTTAAGCAACCGTATTTTGTACCGGATACAGTAAAAGCTGATGTGCTTTTTCGTAATATGAAAAAGGAACATCAGTCTATGGCTGTAGTGCTTGATGAGTATGGTGGAATGATGGGAATTATCACTATGAATGACCTTTTGGAACAGTTGGTAGGTGATTTGGGTGATGAGGATGAAACAGAGGAAGAAGTTACACTTATAGAGAATATAGGTGATGGTGTGTGGAAGGTACATGGTAGTGCTGAACTTGAGTCGGTTTCAGAGGTTATTGGATTACGGTTGCCTTGTGAAGAACATGACACATTTAACGGATTGGTATCTCATACATTGGGTAAGTTCCCGGAAAATGGAGCAGAGCTGGAAGTTGCCGGTTTGAGTGTGAAAATCGTACTTGTGGAGAATCATCTTGTGGAAGAGGCGATTGTGCGAATTCTACCAAAGCCGGAAGCGAAAGTTGATAAAGTGTAATATATTAATTGAGTCATACGGGTGTTTTTGTGGCCTGTATGACTTTTTAATTTATTTTCACAATAATATATGTTATTATTTTATTTGTTATTTATGGGGGAGATGAACTCACCATAAAGAGAGGGAGGATATTAAGAGATGGCAGTAAAAAGAGAAAGTAATAATGCTGAGGGAAATGTAACTTGGATTGGAGTAGTAGTGTTAGCGGTACTAGGTGTGCTTGGATTATATAAGGGCTTTAGTTCGTTGCATATGTATGACGTTTATAAGGAAACATGGGGAAGTTTTGTTTATAATGAATCAAGAACTATTGATGATGAGATGGAATACAGAGCAAAATTTCGTTATGAAGTAGATGGAAAGACTTATTATGTGTGGACGGAGTATGATGATGAGTGGAAGGATGCCAAAGAGCAGATTCCGGTGTATTATAACCCTGATAATCATGAGTCAGCTAAGACTGGGATAAATAAAACGGATGCATGGATATTTCTGTCATTAGGTATAACAGGCATATTTTTTGCTATGGGTTCTGCTGCTACGATGTTGTTTGATAATAACAGACCTATATGTGAGTTGTTATTTGGTTTAGGATTTATGGCGTTGGGAATAATATTTCCGATTATGACTATTAAAGATTATGGTTTTGGCATGGTGTTTATGTTTGTGATAGGATTAGCAGGAGCGGTTCTGGCATGGCATGGACTTATGGTGCTTATAGGAAAGAAGGATAAAAAACATGAACTTAATATATTTGAGCCATTGATACGTATGATGAATAAGAATAGATAGTTTGGATTTTTTTGTAACATTTTGGAAAATCTATGATATAATTGAAAATGTATGAGAGGTATGGGATACCGGTCATATAATATTAAACTTCGAAGGAGGAGTAAATTAGTGTACCAGTTAAACAATTTATTCGATAACAAGAATATGAAGGTTATCGCACAGAAGGGGAATTTTCAGGTTTTTGAGCATGAGAGAGATTTAAGTGTATCTCCATCGAATGCGGTTACAGCATATTTTTCATCAGAGATGAATGTGCGTAAGAGACAGGTGTTTATAACACTTAACGGAACATCGGCAGTAGTGCAGTCAGGTGCTATGCAGTGGATGCTTGGTAATGTAGAGATGTCATCAGGCGTTAAGGGAGTAGGTAATTTCCTTGGTAAGATGGTATCAGGTGCGGTTACAGGCGAGAGTGCAGTTAAGCCTATTTATTCAGGCTATGGCAATGTTATGCTTGAGCCTACATATAAGCATATTATTCTTTTGGATATGGCAGAGTGGGGCGGCAATGTTGTTCTTGATGACGGGCTGTTCCTGGCTTGTGACGGAACTATTCAGCAGCATGTAGTAGCTCGTTCTAATGTGTCTTCAGCGGTTCTTGGTAAGGAAGGTTTGTTTAACCTTAACCTTACAGGTAATGGTATTGCAGTTCTTGAGAGTTTCGTTCCTATGGAGGAACTTGTTGTATTTGAGCTTAATAATGACTGTGTTAAGATTGATGGTAATATGGCTATTGCATGGTCTGGCTCATTACAGTTTACAGTAGAGAAGTCAGGAAAGAGTCTTCTTGGCTCAGCAGCTTCAGGTGAGGGTCTTGTTAATGTATATAGAGGTACAGGTAAGATTCTTATGGCACCTACAGCATAAGATAAAGGAGGTAATGTAAAGTGGTAGTACAGAAGAATTTGTGCGACAGCTCTAACGTTAAAGTACTTTATCAGATGGGTGGTTTTACGGTATTAGAGCATCAGAAGGATTTGAGCGTGTCTACATTAAGTGCTGTTGATGAGTATTTTGCAGCAAAGATGAATGTTAAGAAGAGACAGGTTCTTATTGATTTGAATAATGATTCATACACTGTTCAGGCAGGAGCTATGCAGTGGATGAGTGGTAATGTAGAGATGTCGTCAGGTGTTAAGGGAGTAGGAAACTTCTTTGGCAAGATGGTATCAGGTGCTGTTACCGGTGAGAGCGGTGTTAAGCCAATCTACACAGGTCAGGGTAGAGTTATGCTTGAGCCTACATACAAGCATATATTGCTTATTGATGTAACTAAGTGGGGCGGAAGCATCGTGTTAGATGATGGTCTTTTCCTTGCATGCCAGTCAAGCCTTCAGACAAAGGTTGTTGGTCGTTCTAATATATCGTCAGCAGTGCTTGGCGGCGAGGGATTATTTAACCTTTCGCTTATGGGTAATGGTATTGCTGCACTTGAGAGCCCGGTTCCTGCGGATGAATTAATTTCTATTGGCCTTCAGGATGATTGTTTGAAGATTGATGGTAATATGGCAGTTGCATGGTCAGGTTCACTTCAGTTCACAGTAGAGAAGTCAGGCAAGAGCTTGCTTGGTTCAGCTGCTTCAGGTGAAGGGTTTGTTAACGTATTCAGAGGCACTGGTACAGTGCTTATGGCACCAACAGTTAGAGAAAGTATTATGAACACACCGGCAGAATCTAACAGCAATAACGGTCCAAGTCAGTCAAAGACAAGTGGAGGCAGTATTGTAGGTGGCGTGCTTGGTGCAGTACTTGATAATCTGTAAGATTGACAAGTTACCGATAATCGGACGGATATAAAGGTAATAAAAGAAAAGAGTGTAACTGTTTGAATGGTTCAAATAGTTACACTCTTATTTTAAAAATTTAAGCTCCTAGATATTAAAGAAATTCTTTATCCATGCGAGCGCATCTTCTTTGGTTTTGAAGTGTTCTTCTATAACACCGGTAGCAGCCTGTTCAGTATTCTTTTTAGACTGGACCTTAAGCATAACAGAATAACCATCTACAAAGGCAAATGCCTTACAACCGGCGTCAACAAACTTTTTCGTCATCTCTACTAATACAGCACCTTCTTCGGCATCAACAGGATCCATTTCAGAGCAGTCTGCAACATAGACCCAACCTAGTAGTTTCCAATTATGGGCTTCTGCGAGTACTGTATCGCTAAGCCATCTGAGTTCATTGACATTAGTCATTCCGGTTCCTTTAGAATATACAATTCTTCTTCCTGGAATTACTTCTACTGACTGTGCACCATTGATTTTTGCCATAACGTCCTCCAATCCGAGAGCGTAAATGCGTAAGATGATTTGGGTTGCATGTACGCCTTCTAAAACATATATTTAATTACACGAGTTGTATGATGAAATTATACCGCATTTGATAATTGTTTGTCAATATAATGTGCTGGAATTGTGATAATCTGTATAGGAATATAAATAAGGCTGCACCTGACATATTAAATGTGTCAAGCACAGCCTATAGTATTAATATTTAGATTTGATTATCTGTTATTGATAATCTTTGTGAGTTCTACAGGGTCAACAATTTGTCCATCCTTGTAAACTCTCATATTGCCTGATGCAATCTCGTCGATAAGGATTACTTCATCGTTGTTGTAACCGAACTCAAACTTTATATCCCAAAGGTCAAGACCGATAGACTTCAAATCATCAGCAACGATCTTAGTAATCTTAAGTGTCTGCTCCTTCATGCTCTCGAACATAGCAGGAGTCATAATGCCAAGTGCTGCAAGACCTTCGCCTGTTACAAGAGGATCACCTAAAGCGTCGTTCTTGAATGTACACTCTACATAACCACCCTCAAGTGGAGTACCATTCTCGATGTACTCACCATATCTACGGATGAAGCTTCCTGTAGCAACAAGACGGCAGATAACTTCAAGACCGTGTCCAAATACTGTAGCAGGAAGAACTTCCATAGTAGCGTTCTCAAGATCAGCACTTACATAATGAGTCTTGATGCCGGCTTCCTTCAAAAGCTCGAAGTAGTGGATAGATGTCTCAAGGTTAGCCTTACCGATACCTTCAATTGTCAAACCAACACTGTTCTCGCCCGGATCAAATACGCCGTCCTTACCTGTGCAGTCGTCCTTGAACTTAAGCATAACATTGCCATTGTCAAGGCTGTAAACGTCTTTTGTCTTTCCTTCATAAATCTTTTTCATTGTTTAAATCTCCTTAAAATTAAGAATGATGTTAAATGAATTAACAAATGAATTTTAGCACAAAAGGTACCCATATGAAAATAAAAATTTTAAAAAAATTGTATTTTTTTTAGTATTTTTTTCTAAATGTATAAAAAGCACGAATTTCTATTGTGTGATAAGGCAAAAAATGATACATTTATTAATAGGGAAAAGGACAGGGATATGTGATGGAGGTACGCTATGCAGGCGTTGTTTGATGTGATTAATGAGATTTGTAAAAGAATCCAGACAGTGTCAGATTGGTTTTGGGAATTTCCTACTAATATGGACTGGTATTCGGGCATTCCAATATTGGGAAATTTCTCTCTGGCTGTAATTTTGCTTTTGGGTTCCGGTATATATTTCACGTTAAGATTAAGGTTTATACAGGTTAGGAAGTTTGCTCATGGGCTTAGAATCCTGAAGAATAGTGAGGCTAGGGGTACGGGGATATCTCCCTTGGCAGCTTTTTTTCTGTCAACAGCTATGAGGGTAGGCCCTGGTAATATTCTTGGCGTTACGGGGGCTATATCTGTTGGTGGACCGGGAGCGTTATTTTGGATGTGGATTTCAGCATTTTTTGGAATGGCTACTGCGTACACGGAGTCCACGTTGGCACAGATATTTAAGGAAAAGAAAGGCGATGAATATATCGGAGGTTTAGCATTTTACGGAAAGAAGCTTTTAAGAGGTTCAATGGTGGTAGGTGTCGGACTTTCTATCATGTATATTGTATACGCATTGCTTTGTTTTCCAGCACAGGGGTTTAATACTGTTTCTTCAGTAGGGCAGATTGCACAGATAGTTACGGGAGATACAATTGCTACGGATTCGGCTCTTTATTGGATTGCATTCCTTGTACTTATTGTGCTTTTGGTTATTATTTCCTTCGGCGGAATTAAGAAGGTTACAAAGGTAACTGACGTTGTGGTTCCCATTATGGCAGTAGTTTATGTGCTTACGGTTTTAGTGCTTGTAATAGTGAATTTTGACAGGATTCCTTGGTTCTTTGGTGCAGTGTTTGCGGGCGCATTTAAGCCGGATGCGGTGTTTGGCGGTGTGTTTGGTGTTGCTTTGGCTCAGGGCGTTAAGCGAGGACTTATGTCTAACGAGGCTGGTCAGGGTACTATAACTATGCCGGCGGCAGCTTCAGATGCTAAGCATCCGTGTGATCAGGGATGTGTGCAGGCTATAGGCGTGTTTCTTGATACTATTGTAATATGTACACTTACAAGTTTTGTGGTGATTATGGGACGTATGTGGCTTACAGAAGGAGCTGATGCGTGGTTTGCAATGGACAGATTGCCCAAATTCCTTGCATCAGCCGCAGAACTTACTCCGGGTACAACATTTAATCAGGCAGTGTCTTTGCTTGTGTCTGTGTGCTTTGGGTTGTTTGCGTTTACTTGCGTGCTGGGATTTTTATCATTTACGGAAATCTGTGCAAACAGAATTTCAACCAACAGGTGGTTTATTATATTCATAAGAGTGTTGTGTCTTGTAGTAATTTCATTTGGCATTCTTACAAGTATTGCGGGGCTTGATTTAGGGGCATTGTGGAACCTGTCAGATTTTGCTAACATATTGATTGCATACTGTAATATTCCGCTTCTTTATATTGGGTTTAAGTATGTTAAGAGGGCGACGGAACATTTTGAACAGAATGACAAAACGGCGTTTACGTCTGAGGTTGTGGGATGCGATGTTCCGGTGTGGGATGAAAAGGCGAAGCAACAGTAATTGTGGAGGATAGTTAAACTATGGAGAAATTTTTTGGAAGAGCCAATAAGAAGGTATATATTGTAATAAGTGCTCTGGCTGTGTGGGTATTTGGTATATCGTATTATCTGTATATGCAGGGGATGTCTGAGAGCGAAGATACTGTTAGGGCATTGGCCGGGGTGATTGGTAAAATGTTGTCTATGTATATATTTATAGCGGTTATAGTTCAGACGGTTGTTTTGCTGGGGGCATTGGTGGTAAAAGAGAAGCACTGGCTGTCAATTCTGATGCTTATAGTGGAGATTTTGATTTTTCTTGCGATGCAGATATGTATATGGTTTATGGTTGGAACGTCACAGTTTGAAACTGGTCTGACACTTGTTGCAATTATTGCTTTTGAAGTGTTTAGCCTGCTGGGGATTGTCTGTATGGTGAGAGAAGTAAGAAGATAGGAGGAGCTACGATGACAAAGATATATTTTGTGCGGCATGCACAGCCGGAGCACAATTGGGAGGATGACAGAACCAGACCGTTGACTGCGGAAGGAAAAGAGGATAGCAAGGTGGTACTGGATTTCTTTAAAGAGAAAAATGTTGATGCATTTTACGCAAGTCCCTATGAGCGTAGTATAGATACTATCAGGGAAACGGCGGAGTTTTTTGGTAAAGAAATAATTTATAAAATAAGAATAATGTCACTGCAAGAAATTTCAGAAATTGCTGATGTTTCAGAAGGACTTGAAAACAAAATAAAATCTGCAGCCAGTTCATGCAATACATTTGATGAATTAGTAGAAAAGATAAAATCTAAAAGATATACCCTGTCTAGAATACATAGAATTTTACTTTGTATATTACTTGGTATAACAAAAAAAGATATTTCAAATTCATATAAAACTACTCCTTATATTAGAGTATTGGCAATGAATAATCATGGTAAAAAATTAGTTTCAGAATTAAGTAGAAATAAGAACTTAAATATTATAACATCTACTAAACAATTTTTAGAAAAGAATAATAATAGAAATTTGC
>JAFQIQ010000173.1 GCA_017397445.1 Lachnospira sp. | reverse complement strand
GTCGTAGATTATGTCTGTTCCCGTATTCTTTCCGATTACAAACACATCTGCTCCGTCATGACCGTACAGCTTATAGTTTCCTACTCCGCCTACTATAAGGTCATCTCCAGCTCCACCCTGAAGGTTATCGTCTCCGGCTCCGCCATATAACTTATCTGCTCCGTCATATCCGTAGAGTGTATCGTTTCCGGCCTCTCCATAGTACACATCTGCTCCGCCTGAACCACTTATTGTGTCGTTGCCGTCTCCTGCATACGCTGTCATATCTGTATAATAATTTGCATACACAGTATCATCTTCAGCACTTCCAACAACATGTCTGAACGGACTGTTAACATCGTCTAATGACATAATGGTTCCATCACTAAACTCCATCTCAAACTTTCTATAGTTACTGTTATAACGGAAATTACTCAATACAACCTTTGTATCACAACCCGCTATATTAATTGTCAAATCATTCCTATATGCAGTTGATACTGTCAAATCATTTGCGGTAATACCTTTATCAAAGTATAGGCGATTGCTACCTACAGTATCATTAATTGTTACAATTCCACTATTTTTTCCAATAACAAAGATGTCATTGCCGGCTCCGCCATAAAACATGCTTTCTGCACCTGTTGTAACAAAGATATCATTACCGGCTCCACCTGAAAGTGTATTACTTTCCTGTGTTCCCTTCATATAATTGGCATTTTCGTCACCGGATATGTTAGTCTTATCCTCTGTAGTTTCGTAGCTTGCACCTGCAATTCCTCTACACACACTGTCAAAAAGCTCACTATTAGAACTAAAAATGTTAAGCAGGTCGGAGATCTGCATTTTGCCACTATATATCTTTGTATCATTGATGCAATATGCCATTGCTCTAACAGTATCCTTTGTATTTTCAGCATCTAGCAGCATGTGATACTTGCCAATACTTGCAAGTAACTCCATATTAACTATGCCACTTGTACTCTTACCATCAAATCCAACTTCTGCCTTGTCAAAATATCTAAGTCCCTCTGTCTTAAATATAAGATTTGCATACATATGATACTTAAGCTCTGAGTACAGATTATTCAAAATGCCTGCAGCTACACTGTTAGGGTTAGCTCCATTTACACCGTTAAACTTAGCACCGTAGAACTTCTCCAACACTTCCAAATGTCCCGCATCAATAAACGAGCCTCTGCTATTTGATGCTGAACCCGAGCCTGATGCATTATATATGCCGTTATTCTTTACATATATCTGCGAACCGGTCCATACTGCAAGAATTCTATCCATCATCTGCATTTTTGCAAAATGACTCTTGGTATCTATGAATTCCTTAACCAATGTCTTTAATTCATCGTTCATAGACATTGCCTGTCTTAATGTGTAAACCTCACCAAATCCATAGATTTCCGGTAATTCCATTACATCATCATCAATAACAACATCTGTTCTTATGGTTGTATTAACTGTATTCTTTGTGAAATCCAATTCTGCCACATCCACAGTCTCGCCATTCTCGTATGTAGCATATAACATACCGCTTACTACATTATTATTAGCATCTGTTTCATGTGTTCCATCATTAGTCAAGCTGATTTCCTTGATACCAAGTTCAGCTAATGTATGTAACTCATCTGCCTGCGAAATGCCATCTCTATTAGTATCTGTCCACACTCTAAGTTCAGAAAAGAACTCATCATCAGCATTAATAACACTATCATTGTTAGAATCCAGATCTGTCAATGCATCAATACCATTAGTTGCAACGTCACCATTAGATAACAATGTCTGATCACCGAACAACTCGCTTCCATTATCAATTGTACCATTACCATTAATGTCACGAACCAACATACCATCGCCTTCTGACATCCATGCAGTCTTCTCTTTAAAACCATCTGCTTCATAATCAAAGTGAACACCGTCCTCTACTGTTGTTGAGAAGATTCCATCGTTGTTTAAGTCGAATATGAGAGGGTCTACTCTTCGTACCTGTGCTGATTCCGCATCTCCCATATCACCTGTATACTTAGATCTAAATGCAGACGGATCTCCATCATCACTTGGAACCTCATCCTCTGAGCCCGAACCGCCCGAGCCTGAACCGCCTGAGCCCGAACCACCTGAGCCTGAACCGCCTGAACCCGAACCGCCTGAGCCTGAACCGCCTGAGCCCGAACCGCCTGAGCCTGAACCGCCTGAACCTGAACCGCCTGAGCCCGAACCACCTGAGCCTGAGCCACCTGAACCTGAGCCACCTGAACCTGAGCCACCTGAACCTGAGCCACCTGAACCTGAGCCACCTGAACCTGGACCACCTGAACCTGGACTACCTGAACCTCCACCATTCATAACATCACCAAATGCATCTTCCATTGCGTCTAGCATATTATCAAGATCGATTCTCATTGCTGCATTAAGTGCATCAATTGCTCTATACTTTCTCAAAACAGTATCGCAGAACTCATCCATTTCGTGAGAAAGGTCATCCATATTATCAACATCTGTATGTCTAAATATATATTCGTCATATTTAAAATACACTCTGTCCGGATATAACTGAGCTACTGATGCCATAAAGAACAAATCTGTCGTGTAAAGGTTTGCAATATTATACGGACTACCCAATCTTTCCGTAAGTATATCTTTGTCTATATATAATTTCTCCACATACTCTGTTCCATAATCATCACTGTATGTTTCTTTTAAGAACGCATTAAAGTCCTTATACACTTGATCATCATGGAATACAGAACCAAAAATATCTCCTACACCAAAATCTGTCAATAATCCTTTTGACATACCTTTATCATCACATTGATCTCTAACCGCAAGTGCAGCTGACAAACACGCCTTTGCTACAGCACATTGGATACCAACTATACTACCCAACACAGGAACTGCTGAGTAAGCTGTTTCAATTAAGTCAATGAAACCTTCACATTTAGTTGCATAATCCTTTCCTCTAAAGATAGCATTAAGACTTCCTACAAAATCTACTACATCAGTTACTTCTCCAAGTATATCGCCTGCAATCTTCAACTCATCTTTATATTTCTTTAACAATGTCAACTTTAACGCATACCCGGCAGGCTGAGCTACATATGATGCTATACCTTCTGCATCTATTTCTCCCTCAGATATTAAATCTTTCAAAATATCTTCCGGGGTTTCACTCATATCCGCCTCTCCAATAGCTGATTTAAAGAAATCAACTAATAAACTTGTTTTTTCAAGAATATATCCTGAATTTTCTCCATTAGCAATCTGTCCTGATGAGGTGATTTTTACAATTTCCTCTATTCCTTTTTCGAATGACATATCACCCTCTAAAACCTTGCTAAATACTTCTTCAATTGTCATCTCTTCTCTCCTTCAACCATAATTATTTCGCGCTTTGCGATGACTACCTCTCTCTGATACTTTCCTTTAAAGCATCTGTTATAGGTGCTATAAAATATTCGATAATCCTCCTTTCACCAATTATCATATCAGCAGTTCCCGTAAGTCCGGAAAATACCTTCTCATCAAAGTCTTCATCTGTGATGGCGACCTTTATCAAAACAACATTGCCGAGGCCCTCTATATTCTGCGACTTTTCCCCGACAAATGATACTGTTCCGTCAATCATTCCATAATCACCGTATGGATATGCATCCAGTTTCAAATTAACATTTTGGCCAATTTCAATATCAGCTATTTCGTTATTGCTTACATAGCATTCCATCTCAAGCTCTGCTCCCTGCCTGATAAATGAAACAATAGGCTGATCCTCGTAAACAACAATATTCTCTGTTGCCACATACAGATTACATATTATCGCATCATATGGAGCTACTACCGTGGCTGAGGCAATACTAAGCATTACATCACTTAAATCCTTATTAGCCTTTTCCAATGTCGTCTGTTCGTCCTGCAAATCCTCTGTGATTTGCCCTATATACAACTTATTAACATTCTCCGCCTCATCTTTTAATTTGTTTTCCAGATATGTGTCACACATATCTTTGTTTGATTTGAAATCCTTCAGAATTTCTTTTATCTCCGACTGAATTCTTGGATCATACGTTGATGCATCAACATTGCTTATATCTTCTTTCTTAAGTACTCTATTGTACAAAGCGATAATATTTTCAGTATCAGCAATCTGTTCCTGCAGTTCCTGTTTCTTTTCCATCTCGCCTTTGCATGATAATTCCACTAGCACATCGCCGGCTTTGACGATTTGACCTACATTTACCTTAATTGAATCTATATTGTATGTTGTTTTGGCACTAATAATAGTCTCTTCTTTCACGGGAACAATCGTACCATGTGCACTGATAACAACCTCGACTTTAGAAACACTGGACCATACAATTACAAAAACAAGCAATAAAAATATTCCCCATATAATTATGCTTCCTGCCTTGTGAGCCGGTCTTTCGATAATTTCCTGCAAGTCCGGCATAAAATCATACTTAAGATTTTCATCCTTCTTTTTACTATTCTTTTGAATATATTCCATTAAATTATTACTCATCTACTTCACCTCTCTCCTGCTGACTAAGAAGGTGATAATACAATCCCTGACTGGCAATAAGATTTTCCTGAGTATCATATTCAACCACTTCACCTCTATCAACAACCATAATCTTGTCCGCATCTTTTAATGTAGACAGTCTGTGAGCAATAATAATTACAGTTCTGTTTGCACATATCTGCTTGAGATTCTTCTGAATTATGCTTTCAGATTCATAATCAAGTGCAGATGTAGCCTCATCAAATATTAATATTCTAGGATTATTTAAAATTGCTCGTGCAATAGCAACTCGCTGCTTCTGACCTCCGGATAGTCCAACACCTTTTTCACCTATTATTGTGTCGTAACCTTCCTGCAGTCCCAGTATAAATTCATGAGCACCTGCGATTTTAGCAGCATTTATAATCTGTTCCATTGTTGCATTTTTACAATGTATGGCAATGTTTTCTGCAACAGTTCCATTAAACATAAAGTTTTCCTGCAATACTACACCAATCTGTCTTCTTAACCAAAATGAATCCGCAAGTGAAATATCTATTCCATCAACAGTTATTTTTCCGGCTTCCGGTATGTACAATCTCTGAATAAGTTTTGAAATAGTACTCTTACCGGAACCGCTTCGACCTACTACGCCAACCATCGTACCCGGTTCAATAACAAAATCCATATTTCTAATAGCTTCCGGTGCATCCATTCTATATCTGAATCTAACCTTTTCAAATGCAATTCTGCCGTTTATATCAGGCAACGGTGCCTTGCTAGGATCAATTCTCTGTTCCGGTGCTGAATTAAATATGTCGCCTATACGCTTAACTGACAATGAAGCCTGCTGATACTCCTGCCATAATTGCACGAATCTCAACACTGGTCCGCTTACACGACCTGCAAGCATTCTGAAGGCTATCATCTGACCTAC